>NZ_DKXK01000037.1:9450-10004 GCF_002492185.1 Lactococcus sp. UBA7128 | reverse complement strand
ATTGGTGTCATAGCCAAGCAGCTCACCTGTTACTTTATCCACAACAGCAGTACGGGTGTAGGTCACGGTTTGAACTTCTTGTTTGAGGACCTTACCTGTCTCCTTGTCTACATAGTTGATGGTCCGGGTGATGGTCTTCGAAAGAGAAGACTTGTCGGTACCTTCTGGCCACTTCGGTCCATCTGGACGATTTGGATCAATTGGACTACCCGGTGTGCCCGGTTGTTCTGGACTTACAGATGTAGTTTCATGCTCATAATAAACATTAACCTCAGACGAGTCTGTACCTGGAGTGACTGTCACCTTATCCACCTCACTCACAGAAGGTGAACCGTAGCCTTGCGCACTGTAGTCTGGAGAAACAAGTTTGTCCCAGACATCAGAAGTCGTCGTCCATGAAGCGGAATCTTCTGTTGTGTCTACTTTTCCGTCACCATTGGTGTCATAGCCAAGCAACTCACCTGTTACTTTGTCCACAACAGCGGTACGGGTATAGGTCACCGTTTGAACTTCTTGTTTGAGGACCTTGCCTGTATTTTTGTCCACATAGTTGA
>NZ_DKXK01000037.1:0-9107 GCF_002492185.1 Lactococcus sp. UBA7128 | reverse complement strand
TCTGGCTGATTTGGATCAATTGGATTGCCTGGTGTGCCCGGTTGTTCTGGAGTCACAGTTGTAGTCAAATGAGACAAGTAGATGTTTACTATTTGATCTTGGTTCTTATCATTATCAAACTTAGAAGGCAACTTATCAACACTATCTACTTTGTAGCCTTTACTTTCATAAGCTTCAGCAATTTTTTGCAAGTCTTCTTGAGTTTTGCTCAATGGTGCATCAGTGTCGCCACTGTCAAATAAAACTGAACTTTCTAGGTTAGTTTTTGTTGTGTCATCAATAACGTTGTACAAGACTCTTTGACTCTGTGCTTTCACATAAACGTATTCATTCTGTGTAACGTTTGAATCAAAATCATAACTACCACTTGTTGCCCCTGAATCTGCACTCACTAAATCATACCCTTTAGGGACAGCAAGAGTGTTTGTATAAGTTTCTCCAGAGTAACCGGTTAATGTTTGAAGAGCGTCTTTTAATTCTATGCCATCTTCAGGTTTCCAATCACTTGTTTTATCACTTCCACTTACATTAATATAATGGATTTGAACTTTTTGTTCATCTCTAGCATAGAGATAAGTGACATCATTAGTATCATCGGTCAACGTTCCAGAAGCAGGTGCAGAGTTTTGAGCTAGACCTTTATAAGTATATCCGGGAATATCTTTTTTCTGAGATTGATATGTTTTATAAGCTGGATTCGTTCCATTAGTATCCACCCCAGTAATCGTTTCCGTATCTGCCAATACATTACCGTTTGAAGTTGTACCATCTGTTGTTTCTACATAATGTACATTAATCTGCGGAATACCGTAAATTTGAGCTTTCATCGGGGTATTTGTGCTTAAGTCACTGCCCTCAATTGCACCCTTAGCATAACTGTAGCTTTGTACAGTTGCAGTGTCAGCAATCTTCGTATTTTTAATGTCAGCAACCGCTATAGGTAGATAGCCCGCCAATACATTTTGAGAAGCTAACTTATCTGAAACAAGAGCAACAGAACGTACTGTAGACCAATCATTTACTTTACTCTCATCCACCCAATCACTGGTCGTTAAATCTAGCGTTTGATAGGACCCACTTTTAGGAAGAGAATACGTTTTTGTAGAGTAGAGGACTCTTGCTCCTGTTCCTTGGATTCCATTTACAGGTCCTGTTAAGTTAAGTGTAAATTTATCACCGTTTTCAACACTTGGTAAAACAGCAACTTCCTGGGCATTTGTATAGTCTCCAGGTGAACCATTGGTCACTGATAACATAATACGTCCAGAGTTGTTATCGTCTGAGTCATCAGATTTCAACCCTCTGTCAAAGCCAGCACTCCCAGTTTTCTCCGTGTAAAAAGTATTTTCCCCTGTTTTGCTTCCCGCTATTCCTACTTTTGCAGCAATATGAGCTGGAGCTGTAACTGTCCATTTCATCCCAGTAGAACCATCATAAGTTTTTCCACCATAGACAGGATGAAGCTCATCCTTATTGTTGTCTATCAATTGTGAAATCCAATGAGAAGTTACACCAGTTGCGGGAGCAGCGATATCGCTAACTTTCCACGGCAACGCATCTGGAAACATAAACGCCCTATCTGGGTTTGTGTCTGCTGGGATTGTAACAGTATATTGTGAAAAATCTAACTTTGTTAAATGTTCACCAGTCGTTGGGTCTATTCCCATATCGGTAATTACCGGAGAATATTTCTTCCCATTATATCTCCAACCCCAATCTCCAAGTTTACTTTGGTCAAGGTCTATCATTCCTTTATCTACACTACTTATGATTATGGTAGGCAATTTAACATCAGCTGTAGCTCCGGCAATAGCTGTTCCAGGGATTAATATTCTTCCGTCTATACTGTTAGTCAAGGTTGTTTCTTTATTAAGCAACGTCCACTTCGCGCCAGTAGTAAACGTTTGTCCCTGAGTATATGTACCAGAAATATTGTAGTCAAGTGTGTTCCTTACACTAAATTGTGAAGAACTTACTGTACTTTCATCAAAGTATTTTAAATGTCCTACTACGCTTATATCAGTATTAGAGGTCACACTGTGAACATCTAGTTGGATAGGAACTCTGTCTCCGTTATTATAAGCGCCGTCTTCAATAACAGCATTTCTTAACTGAACTTGAATGTTATTTCCTGCAAGGATTTTAGCTTGGGCTGAGATACTTTTAATATGCGCTCCGGCCGAAATAGCTGAAGTAATAGCTGCATCAGCACTATTCAAGGAGCTCACTGTGTACGTACTGCCATTGTCCATAACAACAGTAAAAGGCCCATTGTTATTCTCATTTCCACTATCACTTACGATTCCTCTTGAAATAGTAGAAAGAACAATATCCGTTGTATTTCCACACCATTTTTCTGGAAGTGTTACTTTATAATCTCGCAGCTCATTTGTCTGGTTTACAGTTGTATCCAAGAAATCAACTGCCACTGTAGGAAGGGTTGTAATTTTATTGACAGATGTGTCTGATGTCTTCCCTGTGACAAATCCTGTTACTCCCGTATCTTTACTGATTGTTTTTGAATAAAAACCTGCATGGTCTAAATCTAAGCTATTTGCATCATAGCCTTCTAAAACCCCGCCATATTTTGCAGTCATCGTACCTGGGTTTGCAGAACCAATAGTGATATCAGAAAAACTTCCTCTGCTTACAGGAATATTTCCAACTGTTCCATCATAATATTGTGGATGAAGAGATAAGTCCGTTGAGAAATTATATGTACCAGCTTCAGTTCCTGTGGCAAAATAGCCGTACAAGTACAGAAAAGCTTCATTGTACCGGTTGTAACCTCCACCAACTATATCAGATACGATAATGTCAGAACCTGCTCCCCCTGGTTGTGTCAAACCGCTTGGAATTGGTGGAACTGCACTTCCGTCTGTTGGAGCATTGGCTTGAGTATCTAAATAATTGGCAACAGAAGCTCCTGTAAGGACAAATCCCTTTGGTACATGAATGACACCTGACATTTTAGCATGTATTGCTTGGGTAATTTGTTGACTTGAATCCGTAAAATCTGGTGTTGTCTTTATGCCCAAAACAAAGTTATAGGTCGAATTTCCATCTGCTGTAAAGACATTATTAGACACTGCTGTGTTATGAACTCTGGCAGTTGCACTACTTGTTGTAGGATTTACCGCAATGATGTTACCTGAAACAGTCGTCGCGTCACTGGTTACAGTCACGGGTAAAGTAGTAGAACCAGGAGCAAATTGAGCATTGTTTCCTTGAGTTCCAAAATAGTAAGAAACATTGAACGATGCAGTGATATCAGTTGTTGCCGTATAAGTTAATACTGTATTTTCCCCACTTTGAGATTTTGACACAGTCATACCTGCAACAGCATCATATGTTGAGACCACTATTCCTTTAGGAACAGTTATTGTTATCACTTGCCCAGCAGTAAAATTACCTGCAACTCCAAATTGTTTAGATTCGGCTGGACTACTCGGCCATCCTACACCATCAGAGGTCAGATTAAAACTGACATCATGTTCAGTAGTTGTCGTACTTGCATTCATATCTAAACTAAGATTCATAGCTTCTGCTGCAGCTGTAGATACTCTGCGTAGTTTTCCTACTCCTTCGGTACCGCTTCCCTTATCTGTTTCTGTTGAAGCTGCCTCATTTGTAACTGTGTTCGGCTTAACATTATCAGCTGATGAACCAGTATTTGGGGCACTCGTGACAGAAGTTTCTCCCTCTAAAGGATGAGTAATGACATCCGCAGCACCTAATATATCAGATGGTCCGAACAATACCATGATAAATACTGCACCAGATACACACCATTTCTTCCCGGATTTCCACATCCTGAATCCTTTGATACACTTATCTTTGAACATCCTTAGTTCCTCAAACCTTTCCTTTTTATGTCTCTTGCAATTTTACACAAAAAAGAGCCCCGTTACTCTCCGTCTTGCAAAGTTTGGGTTCTTTTCTTTTTCTAACTTTATCATAATAAAGTTTCTAATTCAAGGTTTTTAATTTATCTTTCATTTCTTTTTGAGGTTTCTATCGTTACATTTACGTTAAAATAACATTTACTTTAAATTTGTTTTTCTGATAGAATTTACTTGCCTGTATCCAAAAAATCGAGAAATTAATATTTCTCGATTTCACTGTTGCTAGGGCATCATTCTCATAACTTTATTAGCAATTATTGATGATTTCTAAATTTTTTTGAACATTCCCAATAAATGACGGCAATCTTCTTTTAGAAGTTTTGTCAGAAATATTTAATGTTCATTTTTCGCTAATACTTCTTTTACATTTTTTACGAAATCTTTAGTTCCTTGCGAACGTTTCCATATCCCTAAAATTTCCTCATTCGTTAATGAATGCGAGTCAATCCCTGCCTCGTATAAAATAATACGTGCTTTCCCTAAATCGGTTGTCCTCCCTTCTTCAGTTCTTACAGTGTCCTCTGACTTAGGAGCTTGGGGATCATCTGATACTTTAGCATCTTCCGCCCTATCACTTTTCTTGGGAGTGTTTTCTTTTGGACTTGTTGATTCCTTTGTTTTAGCTGGCTTAGATTGCTCTGTACTTTTTTCACTCTTAGGCATTTCTGAGCTTGATTGTTTTGGGGATTGCCTCTCTGTTGCTTCATGGTTACATCCAGATAAGCCCAAAAAACTTATGCCTAAAAGAAATATCACGACTAACTTTTTCATGTCCTCTCTCCTATTTAACTGCAAAGACGGGTCTACCTGCGTTCCAATCCATTGCATCTTGACTAGGACGTCCCCACAATTCATTTAAACTCGTTTTACCTGTGGGATAGAATAATCTACCATAAGGATCGTTAACATTTACCAGACCGTTGTTGTAGTCAGAAACAACTACTGCATGACCAATCCCTACATTGATGTAAAAAACCAGTGGATAGCCTGCTTTCAGCAAGGAAGCGGCTCTTTCCTTAGTATGAATCACCTCAACACTACGGCCATATGACTTTGCAGTATTTATCAAGTCCCTACCCGAAAGACCAAAACTTTCGCGACTAATAGTGTCAGCTTTTTTAGCAACAATTCCTGGGTCCACATTCATTCCATAGCTGCCTCGTAAAATCATCGCGAGACTAGTAGGAACGCAGCCTGATACCCCTACGTTAGATGCATTCAATCTGATATTTTTCCATCTTGAATCGAGCTGAGAATAATATACAGGCTGATTCGCATAGGGTTGTGGAGCTGGGGGAAGTTTCTGATTATTTACTGTGACATTATAAAAGCGATAAAGGAAGGCGGCCATCTCCCCACGTGTAATGTCTGCATCAGGATTGAAGGATGTCGGTGTATATCCTGTCGTGATTCCTTTCGAACTTAGCCAACCAATGTCATTCTTAAACATACTGTCTTTGACATCCCAAAATCTTGGATTATATTTTCCAGAAACAGGAGCTTTTCCTGATACTTTTGCCATTCTGTGCAGAAATGCAGCCATCTGTCCTCGTGTTACCTTACCTTTTGGGTTATAGTACGGTGCTGTTCCATTTGAAATATTTGCTGCAGTCAACCAAAGAATTTGATTTTTATACTGGCTTACATCTGTATAAACGTTAAATGGAGGATTATAGGCTGGAGCACCTGCTAGTCGGTAAAGAAATACAGCCATCTCCCCTCGAGTTACTTTCGCTTCGGGATTATATGTTGTTGGCGTATACCCTGTCGTAATTCCTCGACTATATATCCAATTGATATGATTTTTAAATATCGACCTTGATGTATCTCTAAATGGAGAACCTGAATTTTTTACTGGTAATTGCTTGAGCCTTACAAGAACCTTTGGAAGATTTTTTCCTGATAAACTTTTTTGAAAAGTTCCTTTCTTGCTGGCTTCTTCCATACCATCAGCTTTCTTAGGCTTTTCAGTCGTCTTTCCCTCTATAACGTTTTCATTTTCACTTGAACTGCTTTTCTCTGCTTCACTGTCTACTTTTGAAGAACTTTCATCCTTGGAACCGCTATTTTCATTTGAACTCTCTGGTGGAAGCCCCTTATCATCAGCTATCTCTAAATCATTCGTATTAAAGCCACTGTCTTCTATAACGTTCTTTTCAGAACTAGAAGTTATTTGGACCTGGTCTTCCTTAGTATCTAAAAACACTTCACTTGCCTCTATCACTCCGCCCTGTGCTGAAGACATTATCAAGATACTGAGCATTAATATTTTTTGATATTTTTTCACGTTTTGTATCCCCTAACTTTATTTTTCATAAATTCCTATGAACTCTGTTTACTCTATCACTGTCTTTTACTCATAGTATTATAATATCACAATTTTTCACAAAATTTTTTCATTCTTTGATTATTTTAGTAGAGGCTGTAAAGTGTCCATTGATTCTAAAGCAAAAAAGTAACTGGGAAAATCGCTAAAACTGATGAAAAAGTTCTTCTATTTAAAATTCATGAAAATAAAACTACATGATTAGGGATTTCTCTTTTATTTTTTACGATTTATTCTTATTTTTCAGCGGTATGGTTTTCGTTTCTCACATTTTCAAACGTATCTTCCTCGGTTTCTTCCGTTTTGACACGCTCATAAATATCTAAATTATGTACGTCTGATAAAATTAATGGCACTCTTTCCAAAGAAACTTCTGAGAACTGTAAACCAAACCAGCGATCTGGCGTCGCTGTGTATCGTTTGATGGCAGCTTTTGCCTTCAGCACAAATCGATCAAAACTTGGAAGCTCTTGTGCATTTGTCACACGTTCTTCAATAACAACAAATCTAAAATCACCAACATTTCGGCCTGGCATTGTCGTATATTTTTGTTTTTGTTTAGGTAATCTTCCTGATGCGATTAAGTCTTTCACTATTGTTCTCAGATAGCGCGGCACCTCTTGTTTCATGCGAAAACCTAAGTAAAGATGAACTTTGACAATGTAATCTGTTCCCATCATGTCGACTTCATATTCTGAAGTCCACGGCTCATCCGTAACCTTGACGTTCACAAACCAATAAACCTCTGCTTTCTTTGGTCTTTTATCCAAAATAGAATACAAGATGGAGCGATCAATAAAATCCCCCTCCATTTTGTTGCTCAAATAGACAATATTGGTCTGATAAAGATCCATCTCTCTGTCTTCTTTTAAAGCCTTGAGCTGTCCTTTAAAGTCATTGAGATTCAAAGATTTTATATATCTGTTCACACTTTTATTTGATTGAAACCAGATAAACATCACAAACACAATCAATGCTGCCATGATAACAACAACATAGCCACCATGGACAAATTTTGCTGCAGAGGCGATAAAAAAGATGAATTCGATACTGGCAAAAAAGGCAGCAATTAAATAAGACAATACTCTATTAACGCCTTTGTAAATCAAATAGTAAGACAAGAGAACTGTTGTCATCAACATAGTAACAGTAATCGCCAAACCATAAGCTGCCTCCATATGCTCGGCACTTCTGAAATACAGGACAATGCCGCTGGTTGCCACCCATAAGGCAAAATTCACTGCTGGAATATAAAGCTGTCCTAAAGTTTTTCCTGGGTAGTAGATGCGCATCATTGGCAGAAGTTTTAAACGAATCGCTTCTGAAACCAAAGTAAATGATCCTGAGATTAAGGACTGGGAAGCAATAATCGAGGCAAAAGTCGCTAAAATAACCGCATAAATCATCATCTCAGAAGGTATAATCACAAAGAAAGGATTCATCCCTTCCAAGTCTCCTCCCTTATGCGCGAGCAACCAAGCCCCTTGACCACAATAAGACAAAACAATAGACAGCTTGACAAAAGGCCAGCTCCTATAAATATTTCCTCGCCCTACATGTCCAAGGTCAGAATAAAGCGCCTCTGCCCCTGTTGTAGCCAAAAAGATAGAACCCAAGATAAAGATACCAGCCTTATTTTCTGGACTTAGAAGAAGATGCAGAGCATAGTAAGGATTGATAGCCTTAAAAATCTCTAGGTTTGTCAAAGAATTAAAAAGGCCTGTTACAGCTAAAAAGGCAAACCAAATAAACATTATCGGTCCAAACATCTTCCCAACAAGTCCTGTACCAAACCTTTGGATAAGAAAGAGAACCGCCAAAATAATAAGCGTGGTCACAACAACCCATGATTGACTGGCGTAAATTTCTCCTAATCCTGGTACTCCCTTTAAGCCTTCAACAGCAGATGTCACTGTGACTGCCGGTGTTAAAGCCCCATCTGCAAGCAGAGTCGCTCCTCCAATCATGGCTGGTATGATTAACCATTTGGCCATACGACGCACTAAAGTGAAGAGTGAAAATATTCCCCCTTCATGATGATTATCCGCTTGGAGTGCAATCAAAACATACTTAACCGTTGTAATCGGTGTTAAAGTCCAAATAACTAGCGATACGGCCCCTAAGATAAAACTCTCCGAAACATTTTGAAGGCCGCCCTGTCCTGAAACAATCGACTGCATGGTATATAAAGGACTTGTGCCAATATCACCATAAACTACGCCAAGCGCAATAATAAAGCCTGCTGAAGTGGCCTTATTAAACGACTCGTCACTCGAATAACTCATACAAAACCTCTTTCATTCAAAGGGGAGAAGTCAATGCTTCTCCAGAAACTTTACAAGATCACAAAAGCTAATATTATCTCAGTTTCTTAGAATCATTATATCAGTTTCCGAAAAAAACGGGAGAAAATAACTTTAATTTCCATATGCCTTAGTCTTTTTCCACCAGAGCTTTTGCCTCTTACACTGTTCTCCCTCCAATCACGACCCGTCTTAAGTTTGAAAAAGTTCCACAAACGTACAATATATCAGTAGCCACACTAAAACACTGTGATAGAGAAAGTTTATTGCCAGATATCACACAAAAATCAGAAATCCGACAATTCTCAATCAAAAAATCGAAAGCCTTAGGGCTTTCGAATGACTAAAAAAGTTAGCTTTAAACACTAAGGTTATCCAACCATTTATAGAATAAATATGGATAGGTCAGCAATAAACCATTGTGCTAGAAAAAATGGTTCTGTATACTGTATGGTGGTAGATGAAAATCTACTGCCATTTTTTTGTAGGAAAAAAGCCATAGAAATTCGCTAAAATGGAGTTACGACACAAACACTTTAGTTAAGGATTCCTATGACTCATTCAGATTCTATC
>NZ_DKXK01000025.1:0-27336 GCF_002492185.1 Lactococcus sp. UBA7128 | reverse complement strand
GGTGGTGGCTTCGAACTCGTGCTCAAGCAGGGCATGCTTGGGTTCTCCTTCAGGCACGAGAGGCGACAAGCTTAGGTGGAGCCTTTAATGGAGGACATACAGCAAATACCGTAAGTATTAATGGAGGTGTCCGCCCCGCTCTCATCATCCAACAAACGTCAAACTAAAAGTATCCAAAATATCCAAACAGCTCCGCAATCCGGGGCTGTTTATTTATAGTCTGAGATTCCGTTAGTCAGGGACGGCTTAGCTTTTTCATTTTTGAAGAACAAAGATAAAAATCATGCTATAATAGCAACATGGTATCCCTCTTAATATTCTCATTTTCCCTTATTTCTTTCATCCTTGTTGTCAGTTTAGGACTTTTTGTTTTTATTGAAAATAAAAATAGAAGTATCTGGGTAAGACGACCTCAAGAGAATTCTCCATTATACTCTGAATGGGCCGCATTTATGCAGGCTGAAAAAGAAGAATGGCAGTTACAGACACATGATAACCTCATACTCAAGGCTTGGTATCTTTCAGCTAAAGTACCAACTGATAAGACGGTTCTACTGTTCAATGGCTATAAGTCTGTAAGAGAGCGTTACGGTGCGTTTGGCTGGCTTTTTCATGAGTTAGGATATAACGTGTTGATGCCTGACTATAGAGCTGGAGCTAGAAGTCAAGGAAAATTTATTGGCTTTGGCTGGTTGGATCTTAAGGATAATAAGGGATGGATTGAAAAAATTATTGAGAAAAATGCACAGAGCCAGATTGCTTTGTTTGGTATATCGATGGGAGCTTCTGCAACGATGATGCTCTCAGGTGAAGCACTCCCGGAAAATGTCAAGTGCCTTATTGAAGATTGTGGTTATGATACAGTGTGGAACGAGTTATCTTATAAGGCGAAACATGATTTTCACTTACCTCAGTTTCCCTTGATGCATCTCCTTTCTTTTTGGTCAAAGCTTTTTGCAGGCTACAGCTGGAAAGAAGCCTCTGCGCTTAGTCAGCTGGCGAAGAATAATAGACCCTTCCTTTTTATACACGGCGATCAGGATACGTTTGTACCTCTAGAAATGGTCTATCGAAACTATGAGGCGACCCAAGGACCAAAAGAAATCTATATTGCTAAGGGGGCTCGTCACATTAGGTCTTATGAAATGGATAAGGAAAAATATAAGGAAGTTGTGAAAGTTTTTTGAACAAATACTTCTGATGCAGAAAGAGAGAATAATAAATGTATAATGCTGCTGGAAATATCGAAGAGTACATCGCACAAGCTCAAGATTCGCAACTTTTGAGGCAGGTCTTACACATGGTTCACAGCACCTTTCCGGAAGAAGAACTGCGTTATTTTGACAATGGCAAGACTTTTTCTGCTATTGCTCTAGGACAAAACCCTTACCCCAGTCCAGGCTATGAAGAAGCTGGCACTGTCAACATTTCTTCACAAAAAAATTATGTGGCGATTTATTTTTACGGTGAAAATATATCGTGGCAAAACAACTTTCCCAAATCAGCCATGGGCAAGGGCTGTTTACGTATCAAAAGTTCAAAATTTATGGAAAAATATGATGTTGAAATAAGGGAATTTTTTCAAAATGTAAAATTGTATAAGCCGCATGATAAGAGGAATTAAGGAACAGCTGATTGATTTTTTTGGAGCTTTGAGTTATACTTGTAGTAAGTATTCTCGGTGGGGATTGGAATGCCAATCCCTTTTATTACGAAAAAAGAAAGGTTTTTTAATTAATAAATGGCAGATATAAAAATTACACCTTTAGGTGGTGTACGCGAATTTGGTAAAAATATGTACCTAGTGGAGGTGAACGAGCAAATTTTCGTTCTTGATGCAGGTTTAAAATATGCAGATAGTGATATGCTAGGGATTGATTTTGTGATTCCGGATATTGATTATCTCGTAGAAAATGCAGACCGTGTTGCGGGAATTTTCTTGACACATGGTCACGCAGATTCTATCGGTGCTTTGCCTTATATCGTTTCAGAATTACGTGTCCCTGTATTTGGGAGTGAGTTGACGATAGAGCTTGCTAAAATCAATGTGCGCAACTATGAGGGCAGCAAAAAATTCAAGGACTTCCACGTTGTAACTGAGGAAACAGAAATAGATTTTGGTCAAGCAGTAATTTCCTTTTTCTCAACAACACACACCATTCCAGAATCAATGGGGATAGTCGTTGGCACTGATTCGGGAAATATTGTTTACACGGGTGATTTCCGTTTTGATCCAGCCGTTGCACAAGGCTATCGGACGAACATGCGACGTCTTGCAGAAATAGGAAACAGTAAGGTGCTGGCCCTGCTTTCGAGTTCTCCTAACGCCTTGTCACCCGAACAGTCAGCAAGTGAGCATGAAATTTATGAGAAAATCTACGATACAATTGATGAAGCACAAGGACGCGTAATCATTGCTTGTAATGCTGGTAATCTGGGACGCATTCAACAGGTTGTTGGAGCGGCGCTCAAACTTGGCCGGCGTATTGCCTTTACAGGTCAAGACATGGACCAGATCGTCGAGACAGCGACACGTTTGAAGAAGTTGAAAATTGAAGATAAAAAGGCGATTATTAAGCCAAATGAAATCAGTAAGTATGCGGATGAAGAACTGGTTATTATCGAAACAGGTCGCATGGGTGAACCGCTAAAAGTCCTCGGAGACATGGCTCATAAGCGTCATAAATGGGTGAAAATCAAAGAAGGAGATGTTGCTTTTGCAGTAACAACACCTTCTATCGCTTATGAAACCTTAATTGCGCGCATTGAAAATGATGTCTATCGTGCTGGTGGTGTCATGAAGATGTTGGGCGCAGACTTGAAGGTTTCCGGTCATGCCAACGCGCGTGATTTACAATTCATGATTGATATCTTACGTCCGAAAAACCTGATTCCTATCCAAGGTGAATATCGGGAGTTACGTGCTCATGCAGAGTTAGCTATGGAGCTGGGAATGCTTCCAGAACATATCTTTATAGCTAAAAAAGGGGAGTCTGTCTCTTTCAATAAAGAAGACGAGATGATTCCAGCAGGAGTTGTTCCAGCGGAAAACGTGATGATTGATGGTTCAGGTATTGGCGATATCGGTTCAGTGGTTTTACGGGACCGTAAAGTATTATCTGAAGACGGAATTTTTATCGCTGTTATAACAATCAATAAGGCTGAACGTAAAATTATCAGCCAAACACGTGTACATACACGCGGTTTTGTTTATGTCAAAACCTCACGAGATTTGATGAAGGATGCGGGAAACTTGGTAAATGAGACGGTTGAAAAGTATCTTGCAGGAACTGATTTTGATTGGTCAGACCTCAAGGGTGCCATCCGTGATGCTCTGGGCAAATTCCTTTATACTCAAACCCGTCGTAAACCAGTTGTTCTGCCAGTAGTCATGGAAGCACGTGCTCCACAAGAGTTGACTCGCCGTTATAAGGGCAATAAGAAGAAGTCAAGTAAGACTAGTGGAAAGGCTGGATAAGCTTTCCTCAAGCGCTTAAGATTACTTTCCAGATAAACACGGCAAAATATTATATAGTAAAGGCCTGTCTTTTGCTATATTTTTTTGAAAAGAGAAGCGTTTTAGACAAAATACAAACAGGAGAAATAGAGTAAGCACTTCATGCAAAAAAACTTAAAAAAATTAACAGCGCTGCAGATTATTTTTATCGCCTTTTTGATGCTCGTGATTGGAGGAGGAACCTTGCTCAGTTTACCGATTTCTTCGAGTACGGGGCAGTTTACACATCCGATAGATGCGTTATTTACTGCTGTTTCTGCTGTCTGTGTTACAGGTTTAACTGTAATTGATACCGGTGCCCACTGGTCTCTCTTTGGACAAGTTATCCTATTGCTTTTGATCGAGGTAGGCGGGTTGGGCTTTATGACATTGGTTGTCAGTATTTTCCTCCTCCTCAATCAAAAAATGTCCCTCAAATCTCGGCTGATTATTCAGGAATCCTATAGTTTATCAGATATGAGTTCAAGTGTTCGAGTAGTCATTAACGTACTGATTATTTCGCTTTTGATTCAATTTTGTGGCAGCGTTCTTTTGTCATTTTCCTTTGTCCCAAGGTTTGGACTAGTCAAGGGGATTTGGTACAGTGTTTTCCATACCATTTCAGCATATTGCAATGCTGGTTTTGACTTGTTTGGCAATTCACTTATGCTTTATGAGCATTCACCATACGTCTTGATGGTTATTGCATCAATGGTTGTTTGCGGAAGTTTAGGGTTTATCGTTATTATGGATTTACTTAACTATAGGAAGCAGAGAAAGTTATCTCTTCACACTCGATTAGCTCTTACAACGACAGCCTTTCTTGTTTTTGGTGGGATGTTGCTCTTTCTAATTTCTGACTTTGAAAGTGTAAGTAATAATCCATTTATATTTGTGATGCAGAGCCTTTTTCTATCGATTTCTCAGCGGACAGCGGGCTTTTCTATCCAAGAGTATAATTTGTTCAGTCAAGCAAGTATTTTCCTCACCATAATATTAATGGTTATCGGAGGAACATCAGGCTCAACAGCCGGAGGTTTGAAAACGACGACAATAGGTGTCCTAGCGCTCAATGTGCGCGCGATTATTAAGCGCGATAAACACACCAGCTTTAAAAATAGAACAATTCCACAAAGTGTTGTCAAACAGGCATACGAATCTGTCTTTCTCTACTTCTTTATGATGGTTATTGCGACATTTATCCTCCTTTTGACGAATCCAAAATTTCGTGTAGATCAAATTCTTTTTGAAGTTATCTCAGCCTTATCTACTGTAGGATTGAGTATGGGAGTTACACCGAATTTAAATGTGCTCGGAAAAATCATTGTAGGCATTCTTATGTTCATTGGTCGTGTCGGCGTGTTTACGATTATTTATTCAATCAATGCGAAAGATAATCATGAATCTCTCTATAAATATCCAGAAGAAAAGGTAATGGTGGGCTAATATGAAATCATTTGTTGTTATAGGGCTTGGACGTTTTGGCTCTGCGGTTGCTAAAACTATCGCAGAAACAGAAGCCGACTTGCTCGTCATGGATCAAAATGAGGACCGGGTCAATCTCTTTAAAGATATAGTACCTAATGCAATCATTGCGGATGCAAAGGATGAACGTGTTCTGGAGGAGATTGGCATTAAAGATTTTGATGTTGCTATCGTTGCTATCGGTGAAGACATTCAGTCCTCTGTACTGGTAACCATGCTTGCTAAAGATGCAGGAGTACCTCAAGTCATCACGAAGGCTGTTGATAAAAATCACTATCGCCTGTTAGAAAAAATCGGTGCAGACCGGGTTGTTCTTCCCGAAGTTGAGATGGGGCGTAAGATTGCTGAAAGTTTAATTTTTGAAAACATCAGTAATGTCGTGGATATTGCAGAAAACATTGAGTTTGCAGAAGTTAAGGTATGTTCGCGTAAGATGGACAATCGTCTCATCTCTGAAATTTCAGAGTTAAATGGATATGATTTGAATATCAGCTATGTCAAACATATCCATGGTGGAGTAGAAATTGCTTCAGGAGATACGCGCTTGATGATTGGTGACTCTTTGTTTGTCATTGGCCGTCCAGAGGATATCAAGAAACTATCTGAGCAAAACTAAAATCTACAGTATTATACCTTCATTGTACGAAGACACGGTCAATGATTGACCTCTAAGAGAATGTGATATAATAAAACTATCTGAATAAAAGAATAGGACTGGAATATAAAAATGGCTTTTGAAAATCTAACAGAACGTTTGCAAAATGTGTTCAAAAATTTGCGCGGCAAAAAGAAAATCACAGAACAAGATGTAACAGAAATTACAAAAGAAATACGTGTGGCGCTTCTTGAAGCTGACGTAGCTCTTCCTGTAGTGAAAAAGTTCATCAAAGCGATTCGCGAGCGAGCGATTGGGACAGAGGTCTCAGAAGCGCTTAATCCAGCGCAACAAGTCATCTCTATTGTCAATGAAGAATTGACAGCGATTTTGGGTGGCGGTGAAGCTGAGCTGCTCAAATCACCTAAAATTCCAACAATCATCATGATGGTCGGCTTGCAAGGGGCAGGTAAAACAACCTTTGCAGGTAAACTGGCTAAAAAACTCAAAGAAGAACAAAATGCCCGTCCCCTCATGATTGCGGCTGACGTTTATCGTCCAGCAGCCATTGATCAATTAAAAACTCTAGGTGAACAGCTTGATATCCCTGTATATGATGAGGGCACAGCTGAAAGTCCTGTAAATATCGTCAAGAACGGCTTAGCGCGAGCGCGTGAAGAACGTAAAGATTATGTTTTGATTGATACGGCAGGACGCCTAGAAATTGACGATAAGCTGATGAATGAGCTGCAAGAGATCAAAGCTCTTGCACAACCAACCGAAATTCTTTTGGTTGTTGATGCGATGACAGGTCAAGTCGCAGCTCAGGTGGCTAAAACCTTTGATGAAAAGTTAGATATTAGTGGTGTCATTATCACCAAACTTGACGGAGATACACGTGGTGGTGCAGCCTTATCTATTCGTGAAATTACGGGTAAACCCATCAAGTTTACGGGTACAGGAGAAAAGCTGACAGATTTAGAAATCTTTTACCCAGACCGTATGAGCTCGCGTATCCTTGGTATGGGAGATATGCTGACGCTGATTGAAAAAGCGCAGGCACAGTTTGACGAAGAACAATCCATGAAGATGGCTGCCAAGATGGCGGAAAATCGTTTTGACTACAGTGACTTTGTCGAACAATTGGATCAGGTGACAAATATGGGACCTATGGAAGAAATTATGAAAATGATTCCAGGGATGTCACAAGTGCCTGGCATCGAAAATGTCAAAGTTGATCCGAAAGACATCGCGCGTAAACGTGCCATTGTTCTTTCGATGACACCAGCGGAACGTCAATTAGAGGTGGAGCTTTCACCAGCACGTCGTCGTCGTATCGCTGCAGGTTCGGGGAATAGTTTCATTGAAGTAAATAAGTTCATCAAGCAGTTTAATCAGTCTAAAGACATGATGCAAGGCATTATGAATGGGGATATGGATGCAATGATGCAACAAATGATGGGCGGCGCTGGTGGTAAAATGCCAAACATGAAAAATATGCCTGGAGGTATGCCAGACATGTCTTCCCTAGGAGATTTGCAAGGTCTTATGCGAGGCGGAACACCTTCTGGCACGCCTGATATGAGTGCCATGTTTGGAGGTGGTCTTAAAGGAAAAGCCACTCAGTTTGCCATGAAGCAGGCTATGAAACGCGCGCAGAAAAAAATGAAAAAAGGCAGAAAGAAATAGCATATAAAAGAAGCAGATATATTTTCGGATGTATCTGGGAGTGAAGACAAAGATGATGTTTAAAAATTAGTTTCTGATTTGGCAAGAATGAAAAGTACTGATGCTGTGACAGGAGGGGGGCTGAATCCCCCAGTCAAAAAGGACATTATCTAAAGTAGTAACTACCAGTTCATAGCTTAGTTTATTACTTGGGGCAGCTTACCTTAGCTTGCTAAAATTTAAAAATAAAGACGGAAATACCAACAAAACACCTGCACATTTATCACTGTGGCAGGTGTTTTGTTTACACCTTGTTCTATAGATTATAGAGTCATTTTGCAGCACTAATGATTCTTGCCATAAACGCAAGTAATAAAAAAATAGTCTTACTAATTTCATGATAACGCTTTACTTTCGGTTGTTAAAGTGATTTAATGGGGGCATCAAGTCATAAGGAGATTCGTGTGAAAAAATCGATTGCCATCTTAGCAATAGCACCTATTTTATTTTCTGCTATAGCATCTTTGAGGGTAAACAGTGCGTCGGCAGACCAAGTTAACACATCTATAACTACAGATGTACAAAAAAGTTTAGAGCATCCACTTTCTTCAGATTTTATTAATAAATTTGACCAATCTATCAAATTATTAGGGAATAAATTTATTATTGATACCAATAAATTACCCAAAGATATTGCTTCAGAGGAGTTATCAAAATTAAAAGCACTAATTTCTCAAAAAAATGAAATTATTTCAGATTCTGAAAATTTGAAAAATGGAACAAGAATTGAACAAAATAATAACTCTGTAACTATTATTTCAAATTCTGGAAATAGCGGATTATTAAGATTTAGAGAAGGAAGCAATTACGTCCATGTTTATTGGTGGGGGTTACGTATCGGTCTATCTAAGTCAACTGTAAATGGAATAGGAACTGGTGTTGCTATCGGTGGAGTATGGATTCCTGAACCTACTGTATCTAAGATTTTAGCTTCTTTGGGCATTCTTGCAGCAGCCTCTCCTGGTGGTATTGTTTTCAATTCCACTCCGCCTATTGCAGTTTTCTGGGGAGCTGAATTTCAATAAAATAATGAGGAGTCTTATTTATGAAGCTAAAAATCTTTCAAACTATTCTTTGTATATTGATTTTTGTTCTTCCTTTTGTTTTTCCAGACCTCAAATGGTTATACATCCCGTTCTTACTTATATTTTTATTGTCTTTATGGCTTCCATGCAAGAGAAATTAAAGTATATTATTTTATTTTATTGCTGCATTTCAAGTAGGATGTACAATAGGTTCGGTTTATGTTCCAGCAAGAGCAGTTATAGCTGCTCTTGGAGTATTAGGACTGGCAGCAAGTAATATTCCAGGAGGTATTGTTTTTAACTCATCTCCTCAATTTGTTCCTATTGCAGGCTCAGGAGCCATAGTTTGGGGAGTAGGTTTTCAATGAACAATTATAACCGAATTTATAAATGTGTTGCAATAATTCTAATTTTAATTAGCTTATTTATCTCTTTTGTGTTGAACAGTAGTTTTTGGGGGCAATTGATATTAAATATACTGTTAGCAGCAGTTGTGATAATAAATATTATAGGTATTATTTTAGACAAAAAAAATAAAAAATAGGCAAAGCGCTATGTGAGTATCAAAAATCAAGAGTAACATTTTAATCTCAGACTGTAGCCGAACAGTCCTTTTATGATGCTCATTACGTTAAGAGGCTCGCAAATTGTTGAGCTGATTTTTGACACCCAATCTGAAAAATATTAAAACAGATTACCAGAAGACAACAGAGCTCGAATACTTATAAGCATTATGCTACTCTAAGATTGAAAGAGATGAAGGTTTATGCTTTGGCTTTGACTGGGGAAGTGTGTGTGTTCCTATGGTGGGAGTGAGACTAATTTCTCTTTTATGCGGGCAAGCTCAAGACTTAGGCAAGTAGCTTTTAGTCACTTTAAGAAGGAGGAGGGACCTGTGTCTCACACTCTATAGTCTGAGATACGTCTTTGGATGTATCTTTTTCTATACTGAACATGATATAATTTAGATGTCTGAAAATTTTAAGCTGGAATTGTTTAACTTAATAAGAAATGGATAAAGGAAGAATCATGGAATACTACCAAAAGTTTATAAAAAATGAGAAGCTACGCAGATGGATGGTCTTAGCATTTTTGGTCGTTATGCTCTATTTTTTGAGAAGCATTCTCCCACTCACGCTTTTGACCTTCGTGTTTAGCTATCTCGCTTATCGATTTGTAAGTTTTGTTGAGAGAAAAATAAAACTCCCCGGAAAAATAAGTGGTTTTATCCTTTATGGAGTAATTCTCTTTTTAGCTTATTTGGGAATTACAGAGTATATTCCTGTTTTGGTCAATCAAGTTACACATTTAATCAATGCAGTGAACAAGTTTTATCAAAGCAATAATCACGGAGGGAGTACTCTGATGGATTCGATTTATACGCTTTTCAAGGAATACAATCTTGCAGATAAAATTCAAAGCAGTTTGGGAACACTTGTTAACTATTTGACTAGTTTTGGAAAGGGATTATTGATAGTTCTTTTTGCTTTTTTAATGAGTTTCTTTTTTACGATTGATCGTAAGGAAACCAACAAGTTTTCAAAACTTTTCCTAAAAAGTGATTTTGCATGGTTCTTTGAAGACACCTACTATCTTGTCAGCAAATTCTTTACTGGATTTGGTGTAGTATTGGAAACACAGTTTATTATCGCAGTGGTTAACACTCTTTTAACGATTGTAGCACTAAGTTTCATGGGATTTCCTGAACTATTGAGTCTAGGAGTAATGATTTTCCTGCTTAGTCTTATTCCTGTGGCTGGAGTTCTAATCTCTTGTGTACCTTTATCGATTATTGGCTATTCAATTGGTGGGATTAAGGACGTTATTTTGGTTTTACTGATTATAGCCCTGATTCATGCTCTGGAATCTTATGTGCTGAATCCACATCTTATGGCGCACAAGGCAAAGCTGCCGATGTTTTATACCTTTGTCATTCTTTTTTTAGGGGAACATTTCTTTGGCGTTTGGGGGTTAATTGTAGGTATTCCAATTTTTAACTTTGCTTTAGATTTACTCGGCGTTAAAGAGATTCCGATTAAAAACATAAAAAAATAATTTTGAGTACTCTGAGTTTTTTGTCACACTTTTGAAGTGAAAGGGCAGAGCTATAAAAAAAGTCAGTAAAATGTTACAATTACAGTGTATGCTTTTTCTCTTTCGTGTGGAAAGAAGAGGGTGAATAAGAGAAAAGAGCTTATTACTGATAAGAAAAGGATAAAAAAATAAATGACACTACCTACAGTAGCTATTGTTGGCCGACCGAATGTTGGGAAGTCCACAATTTTTAACCGTATTGCTGGGGAACGTATCTCGATTGTTGAAGATGTTCCTGGAGTGACACGTGACCGTATTTATGCCACAGGCGAGTGGCTGAATAAAAAATTCTCACTTATTGATACAGGAGGGATTGAACTTTCGGATGAGCCTTTCATGACACAAATCCGTGCCCAAGCAGAGATTGCGATGGAAGAAGCGGATGTCATTGTTGCCGTTGTGGATGGCGAAACAGGGATTACAGATGCTGACGAACATGTGGCGCAAATCCTCTATCGAACAGACAAACCAGTTATCCTCGTTGTCAATAAAGTGGATAACCCTGAACGTCGCATGGAAATTTTCGACTTCTACTCACTCGGACTTGGAGAACCTTATCCAGTATCCGCTGTTCACGGCTTGGGAACAGGGGATCTTCTTGATGCAATCATTGAAAATCTCCCAACAGAAACAGAAGAAGAAAATCCAGATGTCATCAAGTTCAGTTTGATTGGTCGACCAAATGTTGGTAAATCGAGTTTGATTAATGCCATTCTTGGAGAAGAGCGTGTCATTGCCAGCCCTGTGGCAGGTACAACGCGTGATGCGATTGATACAAGTTTTACGGATGCTGAAGGGCAAGAGTTCCTCATGATTGATACAGCAGGGATGCGTAAATCAGGGAAAATTTATGAAAACACAGAAAAATACTCTGTGATGCGCGCCATGCGTGCCATTGATCGGAGCGATATTGTCCTCATGGTTATCAATGCAGAAGAAGGAATTCGTGAATATGACATGCGCATCGCAGGTTTCGCGCATGATGCCGGCAAGGGAATTCTTCTCGTGGTCAACAAGTGGGACACACTTGAAAAAGATAACTACACCATGAAAAAATTTGAGGAAGATATCCGCTGGAAATTTAAATTTCTTGATTATGCGCCGATTGTGTATGTTTCAGCTAAAACAGGTCAACGTCTCCACAAACTTCCAGATATGATTAAGGAAATTCATCATTCTCAAAATCTCCGTATTTCAAGTTCTGTCTTGAATGATGTCATTATGGATGCGGTAGCGATTAATCCGACACCGACAGATAAAGGGAAACGTTTGAAGATTTTCTATGCAACACAAGTTGCAGTGAAGCCCCCAACATTTGTAATCTTCGTTAATGAAGAAGAACTCATGCATTTCTCTTATATGCGCTTCTTAGAAAATCAAATCCGTAAAGCCTTTGTCTTTGAAGGTACACCGATTCATTTGATTGCACGTAAGCGTAAATAATAAAAAAGCTTGAAGTTAATTTTCAAGCTTTTTATCATAACTTATCGGCACTTCACGCAGACATGTCTCAATACCCAAGAATAATATGAGCCACTAAGGGTGCAAAAATAACATACATAATCCCAGTTACACCAATAGCTAAAGCTCCCATTGCACCTTGAACTTTTCCCAGTTCAATGGCAGTACCTGTGCCCACAGCATGTCCAGTGCCGCCAAGAACGACACCTTGGGCAACAGAATCTTCAATTTTAAAGAGTTTCATCAATGACACACCAAGAACACTGGTTAGGATTCCGGTAGCCACGACGACCACAACCGTAATCGTTGTAACACCTTGCATTTTTTCCGTTATTCCAATAGCCATAGCAGTGGTTACAGATTTTGGAAAAAGAGACAAGGAAGCTAATTTTGATAAACCAAAAAATTTTAACAATAAGGCTGTAATAACTGTATTGATAAGGGCAGCAGCAGCGATACTGATTAAAATAGAGCGTGCATGGTGTTTCATAAGCTGAAAGGTTTTATACAAAGGAATACCTAAGGCAACAGTTGAAGGACCAATCAAGTCATTTAATATCGCGCCTCCTTTGTAATAATTCTCATAGGGTATTTTAGCTACCACCAAAATCAAAATAATAACGAGAGTAGCAAAAAGCAAAGGATTTGTCCAAGGTTTACGTATATTTTCATTGATACGTACACCAACAATAAATATTAAAAGTGTCAGAGTTAATCCAAACAGCGGGCTAGAAGTAATGGTATCCATCAGTGTACCTCTCTTTTATTTTTTAATAATTCAGGTTCGAGGTAATCCCCCTCATATTTGACTTTGATAAATTGAACCAAATGACCTAAAACAAAGACATTCACGATAAGGGCAAGAAGAATAATCAAGGCTATTTGCCACCAAAAGTTGGAAATTAAGGGCCATTTGGCCATGATGCCCACTCCAGCAGGTAAGAATAAAATCGTCATGTTATTGATTAAGAAGCTTCCAACTTCATCCACATCGGTGAATTTTAAAACCTTAAATTGCAGCGCAAGGAATAAAAAAATCATTCCTAAAATACTTCCGGGAATAGGAAGATGCAAACTGTTCGATAGCGTATCTCCCGCAAAAGAAAAACCAAAAATAATAAGTAATTGAAAATAAATTTTCATAAAAATCTCCTATAAATTACACTCTTTTTATCATAGCCCTTTAAGACCAGATTATCAAGAATTTTAAGAAGGAGCCACAGAATGCCAAGGAAGATATCTAAAGTACTTCATGGAAATAAGGGCAGTATTTGAGCAGATGTCCGTGGGAAATTTTTTTCATAATCACGGGGCTTGACATCGAGTTAAAATATGTTATAATAGGTCTAAATAAAAACTACTAGAAAGGAGCGTTCGAGGGAGCGCTCTTTCTGTGTTGTTTTCTGAAAGGAGAAGAGATGTCAGAAACACTTGTGAAAACAGTGGAGGAATTCATCTTGCCTCACTTACCAGAGGAGTTTGAACTTATCGATGTCGAGTGGGAGAAGCTTGGCGGGGATATGGTTTTGCGACTCTTGGTAGACAAGGCGGAAGGAATTACCATTCAAGACACAGCAGACTTAAGTGAAATTCTTTCGCCCTTGCTGGATACTATTTCACCAGACCCCTTCCCGACAGAGGGTTATATGCTTGAAGTAGTCAGTCCTGGTGCTGAACGTCCACTTAAAAAGGCTGAGCATTTTCGAGATGCTGTTGGTGATTATATTCTTGTAAAGCTTTATCAAAAAATCGAAGGCGAAAAAGAATTCGTTGGTGATTTGGTGAAGTACGAGGATAACATCTTGACTGTTGAGTATATGGACAAAGCCCGTAAGAAAACAGTTGAAATTCCAGCAGATAAGATTTCAAAAGCAACGACTTTGGTTAAGCTTTAAGAAATCTTGACACTAAAAATAAAAATTAAAATATTTTCCAAAAAACGCAAGAAAGAGGAAAAAGCAAAATGAGCAAGGAAATGCTTAACGCCTTTGCAATGCTAGAAGAAGAAAAAGGCATTAAACAAGAGATAGTTATTGAAGCTATTGAGCAAGCTATCACGGCAGCTTATAAACGCCAATATGGTCAAGCGCAAAATGTAAAAGTTATTTTTGATGAAAAAAAAGGGAACTTCAATGTTTATTCGACACGTGAAGTCGTTGATGAAGTCTTTGACAGTCGTCTTGAAATTTCGCTTGAAGATGCCCAAGAACTTAACCCACATTATGAAATTGGCGACAAAATCATGTTTGAAGAAAAACCAAAAGATTTTGCACGTACAGCAGCTGGTGCGGCCAAGCAAGTAATTATGCAAAAAATGCGTGAAGAAGAACGCACAATCATCTATAACGAGTATAGCCGTTATAAAGATGAAATTATCACAGGAACAGTTGAAAAAGTTGATGCACGTGCCGTTTATGTTAACTTGGGACGCGTTGATGCACTCTTAACAGCAAAAGATCGTATCAGTCAAGAAAGTTATCATGTTGGAGACAAGGTTAAAGTCTATGTGACGGATGTTCTTTTGACTCCTAAAGGTACGCGTGTATTTATTAGCCGGACAGCACCAGATATGCTCAAACGTATGTTTGAAAAAGAAATTCCTGAAGTTTACGATGGAACAGTGGAAATCAAATCGGTTGCGCGGGATGCAGGCGATCGTGCGAAAGTTATCGTTGAGAGTCATGATGAGAATGTGGATGCCATAGGTACTATGGTTGGTACAAAAGGCGCACGTATTCAAGGAATTATCCGTGAGCTTTCGGGGGAAAAGATGGATATCATCGAATACAATGCCGACAAAGCAACACTGATTGCTAATGCGCTCAAACCTGCACGCATCGAACAGGTGGCGATTCGTGAAGATGGTTCAGCAATTGCAGTTGTTGCTCAAGATCAATTGTCATTGGCTATCGGTAAACGAGGCCAAAACGTCCGCCTTGCAGCCCATGTTACTAATTGTAAAATCGACATCAAGTCAGAAGAAGATTTCCAAAAAGAAATGGTTGAGCTTGATGCACTTGTTGAAGAAGTGGATGAATTTACAGAAGAAGTTGCTGAAGCTGTTTTAGAAGAAGCAAGCACTGAAGAATAAGCCTATGAAACAAAGAAAAACTCCCATGAGAAAATCAGTAGTATCTGGTGAACAAATCGCGAAACGAGACCTTTTACGTATTGCTTTTAACAAAGAAGGGGAAATTTCTATTGACCCGACAGGAAAAGCACATGGACGAGGGGCTTACATTGCTTTATCCAATGAAGAAGCACAACTTGCCAAAAAAAGACGTGTCTTTGATCGTACATTCAGTACAAAAATCGCAGATGAGTTTTATGATGAACTGATCAATTATGTTGAACACCAAGTCGCGCGCCGTGAGTTAGCAGGAGCTACATACTCGGTAGACTTAGCACCGGATTACGACTAATATGGATAGTACAAAACAAATATTAAACTTACTCGGTCTTGCCAAGCGTGCAGGAAAAGTTATCACAGGCGAGGAGCTAGTCGTCAAAGCCATTCAAATAGGTAGAGCAAGCTTAGTTTTCGTCGCGCATGATGCTTCCGAGAATTTAATCAAAAAAATCACCGATAAATCGAGTTACTATGAGGTAAGCGTGTTACAAACGTTCTCAGTAAATGAACTGTCAATGGCAATTGGAGCTAACCGAAAGGTATTAGCTATTGCTGATGATGGATTTGCAAAGAAAATGGAGAGCCTTATGACTAACTAAAAAATAAGGAGGGCAACATTGTCTGATAAAAAACGAATTAATCAAATCGCAAAAGAAACAGGATTGAAAAATGCTGAACTTGTGTCAGCAGCACAAGAATTGGGAATGGCTGTTAAAGCTCACTCAAGTTCGGTAACAGAAGCCGAAGCAGAAAAAATCATTGCACATGTCAAATCAGGCGTGATGGCAAGTGAGAATGCCTCACTCTCAGTAAAAAATGCTGACTCAAAAGCCGGGAAGAAAAAAGAGGATGCACCACGCACATTTGCAGGGAAAGCGGTTGTTGAAGATCCTGCCATCCTAGCGCGCATTAAAGCTAAAGAAGAGGCAGAAAAGGCTGCGAAACTTGAGGCAGAAGCTAAAGTTGAGCCAAAAGTAGAAGAAACCCAAGCAGTAAAACAAGAACAA
This sequence comes from Lactococcus sp. UBA7128, assembly GCF_002492185.1. Lineage (NCBI taxonomy): Bacteria > Bacillati > Bacillota > Bacilli > Lactobacillales > Streptococcaceae > Lactococcus > Lactococcus sp. UBA7128. Next base: position 11,315 of record NZ_DKXK01000025.1, on the reverse strand, counting down.
ACAGTGCCAAAAGTAGAGAAAAAATCAGAAGCTCCAGCAACGAAAAAGCAAGAAGATAAAACTACTGAGCCAGTGAAAGAAGAACCGAAAAAAGCATTGGATAAAAAACCAAGGATTCAGATTAAAGTTGTAAAACGTGCAGAAGACATCAAAAAAGAAGCAGCGAAGAAAGATGCTGCTCGTCAAGAACTCCGTCAAAATGATCGCCGTAACAACGACAACCGCCGTGGAGGCCAAGGACGCAATCAAAACGATAACCGTCGCAAAAATGATAACCAAAATCGCGGAGGCAAGTTTGAAAGCACCCCTTCAGCAGAAGTATTCACTGCTCCAGTAGCTCCAGCTAAGAGTAATAGCCGTCGAGACCGTGAGCGCAAGAAAAATGAGCACAACAAAACTTCAGAAGGCCGTCGCCCAGGTGGACCACTTCGCGTTAATGATAGCCGAAATCAAGTCCGTAATGCACGCAACTCAAATTGGAATCAAAAGGGCCGTCGAGGGAAAAATCAACAATCGACTGCTCCAGTATCTACACGTAAATTCCATGAATTACCAGAATCAGTAGAATATGCTGAAGGGATGAATGTTCAAGACATTGCTAAAGCTATCAAACGTGAACCAGCAGAAATCATCAAAAAACTTTTCATGATGGGGACAATGGTTAATCAAAATCAATCTCTTGACGAAGATACCTTAGAATTGATTCTCATGGATTATGGCATTACGCCTATTAAAAAAGTTGAAGAAGATGCATCTGATATTGAGCGTCTCTTTGTTGAAGAAGGCTATCTGAACGAAGAGGAGATGGTGGAACGTCCAGCAGTTGTTACGATTATGGGGCACGTCGATCATGGTAAAACAACCTTGCTTGATCGCTTCCGTGAGTCACGTGTCACTGAAGGAGAAGCTGGTGGTATCACGCAGCATATCGGCGCTTATCAAATCAAAGCGGGAGATAAGAAGATTACCTTCTTGGATACACCTGGACATGAGGCTTTCACAAGCATGCGTGCACGTGGTGCCTCAGTAACAGATATTACAATTTTGGTTGTTGCTGCTGATGATGGTGTCATGCCGCAAACGATTGAAGCCATCAACCACTCAAAAGCTGCTGGAGTTCCGATTATCGTTGCGATTAATAAAATTGATAAGCCAGGGGCTAATCCGCAACGTGTTATTCAAGAGCTGGCTGAACATGGTGTAATGTCACAAGCTTGGGGTGGAGAATCTGAGTTTGTTGAAATTTCAGCCAAGTTCAATCAAAACCTTGATGCTCTTTTGGAAACCATCTTGCTTGTTGCTGAAATACAAGAACTCAAAGCAGACCCAACAGTACGTGCGATTGGTACAGTAGTTGAAGCACGTCTGGATCAAGGCCGTGGTGCTATTGCAACACTTTTAGTACAACAAGGTACACTTCATATGCAAGATCCAATCGTTGTTGGTAATACTTACGGACGTGTACGGACGATGACGAATGACCTTGGCCGTCGTATCAAAGAAGCCTCACCGTCAACGCCAGTCGAATTGACAGGTTTATCTGATGTACCACAAGCTGGTGATCACTTCGCTGTTTTTGAAGATGAAAAATCTGCACGAGCAGCCGGTGAAGAACGTGCCAAACGTGCCCAACTGATTAAACGTCAAAGCACGCGCCGTGTCAGTCTTGACAATCTTTTTGATACTCTTAAAGAAGGACAAGTTAAAACTGTTAATATCATCATTAAGGCAGACGTGCAAGGGACAGCGGAAGCCTTAGCGGCCTCTCTTCAAAAGATTGATGTTGAAGGTGTAAAAGTGGATATCGTCCATGCTGCTGTAGGTGCTATCAGTGAGTCAGATGTGTCACTAGCTGCAGCCTCAAATGCGATCATTATCGGTTTCAACGTACGTCCAACAGGTCTAGCGCGTGAGCAAGCAGAACATGAAGATGTAGATATTCGTCTCCACAGCATCATCTATAAAGTTATTGAGGAAATCGAAACAGCCATGCGTGGTATGCTTGATCCTGAATACAAAGAAGAAATTATCGGTGAAGCAGTTGTTCGTGAAACATTTAATGTTTCTAAAGTTGGTACTATTGCTGGCTTTATGGTCATTCGTGGTAAAGTTCAACGTGATGCCAGCGTTCGTGTAATCCGTGATGGTGTTGTTATTCATGACGGAGCTATTGCTAGCTTGAAACACTATAAGGATGATGTGAAAGAAGTTGGTAATGCACAAGAGGGTGGTTTGATGATTGAAAACTACAATGACATTCTTGTCGATGACACTTTCGAAGTCTATAAAATGGTTGAAATTAAACGTTAAGGATAATTTCTATAAAAAAATAAAAAAGGAGAATAAGTATGGGCACTTCCTTCCGCAGTGATCGTGTGGCTGTTGAAATTCAACGTGAAATTAATGACATTTTACGCCACAAGATTCGCGACCCCCGCGTTCAAGAAGTGAATATCACAGATGTTCAGGTGACTGGTGATTTGAGTCAAGCTACCGTTTACTATAGTCTGCTTTCAACTCTTGCCAGTGACAATGAAAAAGCTAAGAAAGGTCTGGAAAAAGCTACGGGTCTTATTAAGCGCGAATTAGCGCAACGTATGACCATGTATCGCATCCCGGATTTGAAGTTTGCCAAAGATGAATCTGTCGAATACGGTTCAAAAATCGATGAACTTCTCCGCAATTTGAATAAATCAGAAGAGTGATCCAAAAAATAAGCCTTAAGTTTTGAAGGCTTATTTTTTTAGAGAGAAGTTTGAAGTAATAAAGGAACTTAAAGATTATCCTGTCCGTAGGTTTACAGTAATTCATAGGAGTGTACCAACCTGAAAAAATTTTATTTTTATCGAAGGCAAAACCGATGAAAACGATGCGCGAAAGATATAGAATCTATTTATGTGTTATAGATACCGGAAATTTCCAAATATGTGCTATAATGAACGAAGTGATAATAAACAGTTGAGGAGAAAAAATGTCAGTAGAACCTTTATTTCTAGATTCCGTATTGCAAGAGAAACTCTGGGGTGGCGAACATCTTAAAAGCTTTGGTTATGATTTACCTTCCGATAAAATTGGAGAATATTGGGCAATTTCGGCTCACCCACATGGTGTATCAACCATAAAAAATGGTCAATTTTCTGGGCAAAAGCTTGATAAGGTATTTGATCAGCATCGTGAGCTTTTTGGTAATACTGATGAGAAAGTCTTTCCACTCCTGACAAAAATTTTGGATGCTAATGATTGGCTTTCTGTCCAAGTTCATCCGAATGACGAATATGGTATGAAACATGAGGGAGAGCTCGGAAAAACCGAATGCTGGTATATCATTTCTGCAGAAGAAGACTCTGAAATTATTTATGGTCATAATGCAACATCCCGTGAAGAACTGAAGAAAATGATTCAATCTGCTGACTGGAGTCACCTCCTTCGCAAAGTGAAAGTCAAAGCCGGAGACTTTTTTTATGTACCAGCAGGAACGATGCACGCTATCGGTGCGGGCATTGTTATCCTGGAAACACAACAATCCAGTGATACGACTTACCGTGTATATGACTTTGACCGCAAAGATGACCAAGGCAATCTTCGTGAGTTGCATATCCAGCAGTCTATTGATGTGCTACATATCCCAGGAGACCAAACACCAGAAAATAAGATTCAGGTCATTAAGGGAGAGAATGCTGACTTAAGTACCTTGGTCAACTCAGAGTTCTTTGATGTTTACAAATGGTCAATCCATGGTAGACAAGCTTTTGAAGCAAGAGCAGACTATATGCTGGTTTCAGTTCTTGAGGGGCAAGGGGAACTTATTGTGGCAGACAATACTTATCCACTATCGAAGGGAGACCACTTTATTCTTCCTACAGGCATTGATAAATGGGAACTTTCAGGAAATATGGAAATTATTGCAAGTAATCCAGTCGCCCACTAATAGAAAAGCGAAACGTCTTTACGGACGTTTTTTTATGTATAATTTTAGATTTTAAACAAAGCATGCCATATTTGGCTTTCAGAATCATCTGAATATTGTCTTAAATTCAGCCTTGCTTAAGGTTGGCTTGTTAAGCTTTTCTCAAGAACATAGATGAAAGCCTTTTCGTGAAAGGAGCAGAAAATTTAGAAGAGGGATTTGCAAATGAGTGAGCTAGAAAAAAATAGTTCAATTCAAAGTTGAGAAAGGAAGAGCTTATTGAACAAAAAATTAAAGAAAGTTATGATTATGAGCATTTCAGGACTAACTTTGTTATCAGCAACGTTACCCTCAGCAGTTGGTGTAGTTCAAGCAAATGATGTAAATTTAGTGCAAGAGCGAGCTCCAGAAAAATTTGAGATTTACAATGATACCGTACACCTCGATATTACAGAAGATATAAAAACTGATGTTGCCTTGTCTGACCAAGATCAAAAAATAGCCGATGCTATCGCAGATTTTTATTCATTTGATAAAAATGGTAATGCTCAGTTTAATGCAACAGTCAAGGATTTAACTGCCCTTGGGATTTCAGAAAAAGATGCGAAGTTGATTATCGCAGATGCAGGTAATGTACAAGAGAGCCCCCTGCGTGCTCGGGGATTTGTAGGACTACATATTAACTTAGGACCAAGAGTTCGGTCAATGAATGCTTGGGCAGCGGGCCTTTATGCGGGAGGACAAGTTAAATTTGCATTAAAAATTTTTGCAACAACCCCACATACGGCAGGTGTCGTTGCTATTATTGCAGGAGGTGTTGTAGGAGCTGTTCGAGAGGCGGTACAAAATAGAGTTCGCCGTGTAAGTGTCGGTGTCTACATTCCACGTGTCTCTTTGTCTCGAACAGTATCACTTCCATAATGCCTATGAGTAAAAATAAAAACCGTGCTTATTATGTCTTTACATTTGTAGTGATTTTTTCTGTGTTGCTTCTGTTTTCTGAGCGGATGACACTTATAGAGATGGTTCTTCTCTTCTTTATCTCTATTCCCATATATGCTTTAGGAATCTATCATGGCAAAAAGAAACAAAGGCTCAGAGCATTACACCGCACAAAAAAAGCTCAAGAACGAAAAGATGAAGAAGATCGTTCAGAAAAATTAAATAATGAAATGAAGTAAGAGGGATTAAGAAAAGAGGTTGTAGGGTCTGAAACTGCTGAAAATCAATACTAAATCATGAAAGCAAAACAGTGGAATAGCTTCAACTACACGGTTCTATTTTTATAGATTTTGGATAAGCAGGGCTTTTCATCAGCATTGAAAACTGTCTTATCCTTTTGTTTTCAACACGATACTTCAGGACTAAATAAATCATTTTTGTTTCACTTTATTTTGATTTGAGCCATTTTTAAGAAATAAGCAGTACAATACATATGTTCCGATAAAATTTTTTCATAAAACTCCTTACTCTTCCGTGACAATATGGGAGAGTTTTTTCTTGAATTCAACTCCTCGAAATTATGAGGATAAAATGTGGTTTTACAAGAAGCTTGATAGAGCGAGGAGTAAAATATATGGAAGGGGAGATTTTCAAACAAAATATTTTCATGAAATCAAGCCACACATATAAACACATCATTATCCTGGAACAGTCCGAAGGTTTTCTTGATTAGATGAGTTTAGTTTCACATTTATAATGATAATATGATATAATATGTTCTGAAGTGTTTTGCTTCTATTTGGAGAATTACTCAAGAGGCTGAAGAGGTACGCTTGGAAAGTGTATAGGTGGGTAAAACCGCGCATGGGTTCGAATCCCATATTCTCCTTAAAATATTTCTTTAGGATTTACTTATCAAGAAGATTTAATGGAAATTTTTTTATTTACCCATAAATTTGCCCCTTTTCATTTTAAGGAGTTAATATTTTGACGGAAATTATAACTGCAGCCATTACTTCAGTAATTGGTGCAATTGTTTCTTTTTTTGTTCTAAGGATACAATTAAGAGAGGAGAAACTGGCTTTCCTGTCCTTTGAAGAACGATATTCTAAGATAAAAAATATGGGAGATACTTCTGCGTTTAATGTATCCATATACAGAATTACTCCCAATCTAGATAAAAAAGATTCTATTGTGTCCCTTATTCATAACATTAGGACTATAAAAGTAAATGAAGAAGTTAAGCTAAATAACTCCGAGGATAATCTTCCCATTGGACACAATGACTATTATATTTTGCAGTTCCTTTGCTTAAACGGAAAATACTATCATCAAATATATCAAATAAATACTGGACGTGGTGATGCGGGAGAGCTAAGAATACCAATTAAAGTCTCTATGAAAAAAACGTTCCCAACTTATTCAATAGATAAGGAAAAATTTTTCATACCAAGGAAGATAAGAAAGCTTACAAAAAGAGTAAAGCGATTAGAAAAAGAATCCTAGTTAGTATTAACTAGGATTCTTTTTCTAAAGACTACTAATTTTATCAAATCCCTTATTTTCAATCTCCCTAAATAAATGTCTATAGGTTCTCTAACAAAGTGGCCTAATACTTTTGCAGTAACATATTCTCCTTCTGCATTGGATTTCTGAAGAAGAATCATTCAAAAATCACAAAAACGGAACCTTGACATCCAGGTTCCATTTTTTATTCTGGCTTCGAGCCAGTCGGCAACGAAGTTGACGATGAAAAAACCACCCGTTGAACGGGTGGCTGATAAGGCTTATAGCCTCCATTTCTTTCTCCTAGTATAATTAGAGTGTTCAGGCTCAAAAAGAAGGAGAAAGAAATGGCAAAAACTAGCTACAGCTTATCACATACCAAATGGATGTGCAAATATCATATCGTTTTTACTCCAAAGTATAGACGAAAAGTGATTTATAATAATGTTCGTTCAGACTTTCATGATTTATCGGTAGCTTTTTCAAAACAATTGCTTTTGATGATCCCTGCCAGATTCGAACTGGCGATTCAGACTTAGGAGGTCCGGGTTATATCCAATTTAACTAAGGGATCAGAAGACTCCTTCAAGGAGCCAGAGATTAATTTTTGTCTGCTTCAAAGACGATTCCAGCGCTTTGGCGCATCATATAACTTGTTTCTGAAACATCTTGGGCCAGTTGATGCAAAGATTTATAAAGTGCATGCGCGGCTGGCGTTGACTTCGTTTCGATAATTTCAGCGAAGTGGAGTGCCTCATCGTAGAGAGAGTGTTTTGGAGGGGTGATTTTAAGGACTTCCTTGCTGCCATCATATTTGATAAATTTGGCAGAGGTAATTGCATGAACACCATCCAAAATTAAAGTACCTTGGTCTGTATAAATCTCGGATGAAAGATAGCTTGTTAGATTTCCAGCGCATTTGATAGCGACTTTAAAATCCCCATAGTCTAGGCTACCAATACCAGAAATATCTACACCACTCGGTAAAATTACGGCATCATAGCAGGCAGATTGCGGTTTATCAAACCAGTAGATAGCTGCATAGAGCAAATAAACGCCTAAGTCAGCAAGCAACCCACCAGAAAATTTACTGTTAAATTTATTAGGAAGTTTCCCAGCTAAGAGAGCAGGCATTTTAGAAGAATATTTTGAATAGGTAAAATCAGCGCCCACTATTTTTTTGTCCGCTAAGAACAAGTTGATTGTCTCAAAAGATGCTTCATGGATGTTTCGTGCAGCTTCAAAAAAGAGAACATTATTTTCATCTGAAAGCCTAATGATTTCAGAGAGTTCTTGCGGATTTGAAAAAGCTGGTTTTTCTACAATAATATTCTTTCCAGCTAAAATTGCTGCTTTGGCTTGCTCAAAGTGGATAGCGTTAGGACTTGCAATGTAGACAATGTCCAAATCATGCTTAAAAAAATCATCTAAGTCATCATAAAGTTCAACGTCATCAAAGTCCTCAGTAAACGACACTGCACTTTCAAGATTACGCGAGTAAACAGCTTCAAGGCTATATTTTTTTGTGAGGTGGGCCGCTTCTACAAAAGAACCGCTAATCCACCCTGTACCGATAATTCCAAGTTTAAGCATCATACTCCATTTCCTATCTGAAATTTACTAAATCTATTATAGCAAATTTTTTCGTAAAACTCATGTAAAATTTGTGATGCTGAATATGAAAAGTATCTTTTTAATTTCAAGGGATACAGGAGAGAAGCAATTATTGAGAATGTCACTTTTCATTGGAACTTGAATGATAATGATAATAGTATATAGCGCATATAAAAACGAATAGGATTTTGGGAGGCGTTTCAAAACTGAATGAACTTTAGTTTTGTGATAAAATTAAGTGGAATAACACAATATCCGTGAAGAGAAACTAGAGTGGATATGTAAAGTATGGAGAAATGATTTTGAAAAAACCATTGATTATCGGTGTGACAGGGGGATCAGCAAGTGGAAAAACCAGCGTCTCCCATGCTATTTTATCTATGTTTAAGGATGAAAAGATTGCTATGATTGAGCATGACAGTTACTATAAAGATCAATCACAGCTGACATTTGAAGAACGTACAAAAACAAACTATGATCATCCATTAGCCTTTGATACGGACTATCTGATTGCTCAGTTGAAAGAGCTGCAAAATGGGCGTGCCGTTGATATTCCGACCTATGATTATGCCAAGCACACACGAAGTGAAAAAACTTATCGTCAAGAACCTGTAGATGTCTTGATTGTAGAAGGAATCTTGGTTTTAGAAAATGAAAAGTTACGTAATTTGATGGATATTAAAGTCTTTGTAGATACGGATGATGATGTGCGTATTATTCGTCGTATTCGTCGTGATATTGAGGAACGCGGCAGAACTTTAGATTCTGTAATCACGCAATACATGACCGCTGTTAAACCAATGTATCACCAGTTTATTGAACCAACCAAACGTTATGCTGATGTGATTATTCCAGAAGGCGTGTCAAATACTGTCGGAGTAGATATTTTAACGACCAAGATAGCAAGTATTTTACATGAAGAATAATATAGAAACAATTGGAAGACTTTCTTTTTATTAATGACAATTACTGGCTGGAAGGATTTTACCTAAAGTGCTGCTTATCTTAGTAGGGTCTGGTACAGTTGTAAATCAAATGCTATAGAATAAAAGATGTGAAATACAATACGATATTTCACATCTTTTTTTGAGGTGAATATTATGGTATTTACTTTGTTCTTAAATTGCCAATCGTCTTGAAAAAGTTTCCTTTAGTGAATAGATTTTATTAAAAATAACTATTTTTATCATAAATGATTGTTTAAATAGCTATAAAATGGCAACTTTTTATACTTGAAACTTTCTAACTAAAACATGATAATATTATTGTCGGCATTGCTCAATCAGAGATAAAATTACTGAATTGTATTTATACTTTCATCACTTAAACCTTAAGAATGGATGACACCATATGCTTCTAGAGTTGCTCATTTATTCTTTTTGTAGAAATAGAAAGGAGAAAAATGAAAAAAGCAAAACTCTTTAATTCTGCTAAAGCAGGATGCCCAACATATTACAGTTGGAGTACAACTGGATTGGTAAAATAATTATCGGAAATAAGCAACATTACATTTTCATTTATAAACATTGTCATTTGTCAAGAAAACTTCCCTTTTTGGGTATAATGGGAGTAGGTATGACGTTCTAGAGAGACTTTTTGAACATCTGCGAGAAATGGCGCATATCTACACAAAGAAGACTGTCAAAGGAATACAGATGTTGTCGGTAAATAGGTTGCTGGTGCTGATATGGTGTATGATGGATTGTATATATAATTTAACAACATCTTATTGTTTCTAAATGCAGTGTGATTGTTTAGCGGGCTCTATTATAGAAAATAGAGCTTTTACTGTGGGCGGCACCATAGTCGATTGTCAAGGTATTAAGCAGGTTGTCTTTTAAAAATAAGTCTATGTTTGTTGAGAATGTTTCAGCTTCTTAAAACGGAGTGGGGGCTGGAAATGGTTTTTCAAGGCTCGGTTAATTAAGAAATAACTGCTTCTTATGGACGTGCATTCAAGCAGGGTTCCAAGAGATAATAAGTGGACAATGCTTTGTGATAGGGCGAATAATCTGGCTACTCTCATGGTTCTCGGAGTCGGTTGGAGGTAAGCTTAGCCTTGCGTTGACAAAGCTGAGTAAATATAAAAAACGATAAGATAGTCCTGAGTCTTTGGAGGATTCTTTGATTTCTGGCCGTTTAATCAAGCTTATCACGGTCGAAATTTCACGTTTCATTTTGCAGTTTCAGCAATTGCATCCTAATATCCAAAAAAACGTTTACATAAGTAGGCATTTTTTGTGACTTTGTGATATAATCAATAATGAAATTCTAAAAATAGTAAAAGGAAGAATTATGGAACTCTTTGAATCGCTCAAACAAAAAATTTCTGGCAAAGGTCTACAAATTGTCTTTCCAGAGGGAACCGATGCACGTGTTCTCGGCGCTGCTAACCGTCTCTATGCAGACAAGCTCATTACGCCCGTGTTTATTGGGAATATTTCGGAAGTAACAGGGACTTTGATTTCTCGTGGGATTAATCCAGAAGGTTTCCAAATCTACGATCCGTTGAACTGTAGTCGTTTTGAAAAGATGGTGGAAATTTTTATTGAACGTCGTAAGGGTAAGGTGACTGAGGAGCAGGCGCGTGAAATTTTGAAAGACCCAAATTATTTTGGAACAATGCTTGTTCACATGGGAATCGCAGATGGTATGGTTTCAGGAGCAGTTCACTCAACGGCAGATACTGTACGTCCAGCTTTGCAAATCATCAAGACGAAACCAGGGGTGAAGTCTGTATCCGGTGCCTTTATCATGGTTCGTGGTCGCGATGATAATGAAAAATATATCTTCGGAGACTGTGCGATTAATATTAATCCAGATGCGAACACTTTGGCAGACATTGCTGTTGCTTCGGCAGAAACAGCAAAACTTTTCAATATTGAGCCAAAAGTTGCGATGCTTTCATTCTCAACAAAAGGTTCAGGGAAGTCAGATGATGTGACGAAAGTAGTTGAAGCAACCGCTCTCGTAAAAGAAGCACATCCAGAAATTGATGTTGATGGTGAACTGCAGTTTGATGCGGCTTTCTCCCCTGCTGTAGCACGACAAAAAGCACCAGAAAGTTCAGTTGCTGGCCATTCAAATGTCTTCATCTTCCCAGATATCCAATCTGGGAATATCGGCTATAAAATTGCGCAACGCTTGGGGAACTTTGAAGCGATTGGTCCAATCTTACAAGGCTTGAATGCACCAATCTCTGACCTTTCTCGTGGAAGTAATGAGGAAGATGTTTATAAACTTGCCATCATTACAGCAGCGCAAGCACTCAAATAACACAGAAGCATTCAAAAAATCATGACGCTGTCGTGGTTTTTTATTATCATTCTTTCTGCTTTAGCAGATT
>NZ_DKXK01000095.1:0-14216 GCF_002492185.1 Lactococcus sp. UBA7128 | reverse complement strand
TGCACTTAACTTGACAATTCAAGAATGAAAAATTGGAAAAAAGTAACACTTTTCGGCACAGCAGCCTTAGCTGCACTAACATTGGCGGCTTGTGGTAAGGGAACGAGCTCTGCAGAAGAAGGTAAAAAGCTAACCATTGGTTATTGGAAAGGTTCTGATACCGAAAATGCAACCCTCGATAAGATGATTAAACAATTTGAAGAGGAAAATGATGTGGATGTTATCCCTAAAGTTTATACAGATATCACCACACAGTTACCAACAGATCTTTCGGGCGGTACAGCACCAGATGCTTTCTATATTGACTCAGCTTTCTTTCCCTACTTATAAGAGCAAGGTGTGTTGAATGATCTGTCAGATGTCATTAATAAAGATGAGTTCTATCCAACGATTGCAAGTGCTTTTGAAGCGGATGGCAAGCCTTATGCTGCAGCAAAAGATGTTTCCACATTGGCGCTTTATATTAATAAAGATATTTTTGCAAAAGCGGGGATTGATCAAGCCAGCATTCCAAAATCCTACGAAGAACTGGTCAAATGGGCACCGGAAGCCCAAGCTAAAATTGATGCGGCATACGGTAAAGGTAAAGTCTATCTGATTAACCAAAATGCCGATTTGGCACGCACATGGCCGTTCCAAACAGCGCGAGGTACAGCACCGATCACGAAAGATGGAAAATCTGATTTGGCTAATCCAGATTCGATAGCAGGTCTTCAAACGATTGTTGATTTGTTTAATGCGGGTGCAGCAGCAACGCCACAACAGGTTGGGGCTGGCGATGAAGGCGCTGGGTTTGCGACAGGGAAATTTGCGATGACCCTGACTGGAAACTGGAATTACAAGGTTTATTTGGATGAATATAAGGATCTGAACTTTGATATTATCCCTAACCTGACTTATCAAGGCAAACCGAGGACTATGCAATTTACTGTTGGATGGGGCGAATATAAAAATACCAAGTCTAAAGAATTGGCGGATAAATGGATTCAGTTTGTGACCGGTAAAGAAGGAATGACAACATGGACAAATGGTGTTGGAACCTTGGCGACTCGTCCAGATATAGCTGAAGGATCAGCTTTCTTGAAAGAGAATCCGCGCTTACAAGTTCACCAAGATTCGATCAAATTTGCAACAGCATGGCAGTCAGGTACTAACTTAACAACCGTTCAAAATGCTTTTGGAAACTTTGTACCGACAGCTTTTAAAAAAGGTGCAACTGCAGATGATTTAAAAACATCAATGGAAAAAGCAGATAAAGAAGCCAACAGTAAAATTAGTCACTAATTAATATTTGGACAGTCAGTAGAAAATTTGAGAGTATCAGAGTTCTGGTACTTTCATAAGATTTACTGACTGGAGGAAAAACTATGGAAAAACAAAAACGTACCAAGAGCCAGATTTCAGAAATGATTCAGGGCTATGGCTTTATCACACCCGCATTGTTAATCATTTTAGTCTTCTTTGTTTTGGCAATTCTTTTCGCTGTATATTTATCCTTCAATGATGTTAATCTCATCATGCACACTTATGAGTGGAACGGCTTTAGAAATTATCAAAATTTATTTCAAGACAAGCAGCTGCTCCGTGCTCTGCAGAATACAGGATTCTTTGCTCTTGTCGTTGTGCCTGTGCAAACCATCATTGCCTTAGTCATTGCTTATATTTTAGCTTCTAAAGGGATCAAAGCTAAGAAAATGTTTCGGCTCATTTATTTCTTACCCACTTTGACTTCAAGCGCCGCCTTGACACTGATTTTCATGTTTGTCTTCAACCTCAATGGGCCGGTTAATGGCTTTCTCGAAAGCCTCCACTTGATTGATGGACCGATTAACTTTATCAATGATACAGACTGGACATTGAAAGTGATTATGGTGATGAATATTTGGTCTACTGTGCCTTACTTTATGACCATCTACCTCGCTTCACTGGTTGATTTACCAGAGGTCATGTACGAAGCTGCTGAAATTGATGGAGCCAATGCCTTCCAAAAATTACGTTATATCACGATTCCTTATTTGCGCCCGATTACGACTTTTGTCTTGCTCACGGGTATTATTGGAACCTTCCAAATGTTTGACCAAGCTTATATCTTCTCTGGAGGTACAGGAGGACCCGAGAATTCAACCTTGACAGTTAGTCTCTTGATTTTCCAATACGCTTTTGGTCAACAGAATCAAATGGGATATGCGGCTGTCATTGCGATTATGCTTGCGATAATCATCTTCGTGGTTTCACGAATCGCTGAAAAATTGAATGGGGGAAATGGGCATGAGAAAAACTAAGAAGCAAAAAGCTCTGAAAATCTTACTTTATACTATCTTGATTATCTATGCTTTCATCACTTTCTATCCATTCATGTGGGCAGTAGCGGCATCATTTAAACCCTTAGCCGAAATCACATCAGGAAATTTATCGCTCTGGTCTGATAATTTTACCTTGGAACAGTACCAATATCTCTTTGATCCTATTTCAGGTTCTCTCTTCCCACAGTGGTTGATGAATTCCATTATTATTTCTGTTATAGGTACAACGGTGAATCTTTTCTTAAATACAATGGCTGGTTATGCCTTAGCGCGTCTCCAATTTCCCGGACGTCAACGCATTTACTATGGCATTTTAGCGATGATGATGGTTCCAACGCAAGTCCTCCTAATTCCGAACTATTTGATTATCCACAACTTGGGCATGATGGATTCCTTTGCTGCTTTGATTTTACCTATGGCAATCAATATTTCCAATATTTTTATGATGCGTCAGTTTTTCTTGAATTTTCCTAAAGATGTTGAAGAAGCTGCACGTATTGATGGCTTGTCACGGGTAGGAACTTTCTTTCGCATTGTTATGCCCTTGGCCAAACCATCCATTGCAACACAGGGTGTTTTCGTCTTCATGGGCTTTTGGAACAATTTCCTCTCGCCAATGCTTTATTTGAAAACACAGAGTAAATTTACGCTAACTGTAGGTCTTCAAATGTTACAATCTGCCGACCAAGGGGGACAGATGTGGAACCGCGTGATGGCAGCTTCAATCCTCACGATTTTACCCATTATCCTCCTCTACATCATCTTTAACCGTTACTTCTTACAAGGGGTACGTATGGATGGGGAGAAATAAAAACGAGGATGAATAAATAATGAAAAACTTTGAATTACGACTTGAGGACTTGGGCAACCATTCTTCAGGAAATATTGAAACACTCTTCGCACAAGCTAATGGTTTTATGGGGATACGTGCCAGTGAACCTATAGCTACAGCACAAGCTACGCCTGGTGTATTCGTTAATGGGTTTTATGAAACACATGAAATCATCTATGGAGAGAACGCTTATGGTTATGCTAAACATCATGAAACAATGATAAAACTGTTTGATTTACGTCGAATTGATATCGAAATAGATGGCGAAGAACTTGAAGTTTTAAAACATCAGGAGCGCTGCCTAGATATGCAAACAGGTTTACTTCATGAAAAGTTTGTCTATGAAACAGCATCAGGGAAACAGATTATGCTGACTTTGGAATCTTTTGCAAGTCATGCAGATCGACAGGTTTATGCCCAACACTGGACGATATCAGCACTGAATTTTTCTGGTCAGGCTAAGATTACGAAAAAGGCACGGTTGATTCAACCTCAAGCAGATAAAGTGTTTGATCCACGTGTGCGTGAAGCCAGTACAAAAATGCGCCAAGAAGGGAATTGCTATCAAACTTTAAACAGTCAATTGAAAATATATGTTAAATTCGATGCCTTTGAAGGGACAGTTGACTTAAGAGAAGGTCAGGATGTTACACTGACACAGCTTTACCAAATTTCGAAGACCAATCATTTTGAGCCTCACTCTTATGAGGCATTGAAAAAGCAACAAGTTGAAATCTTTGCTGCTTTTTGGGAGAGTTCCGATATTGAAATTAATGGGGATGATATGTTGCAAAAAGGCATTCGAGTGAATCTTTTTCATCTGTTTAATTCTGCTGGGCGTGATGGAAAGACAAACTTTGGAGCGAAAGGTCTGACAGGTGAGGGATACGAGGGGCATTATTTCTGGGATACTGAAATGTACCTGCTGCCTTTCTTTATTCATACGCAGCCAGAACTAGCTAAGCAACTCCTAGCCTATCGTCTACATATCCTGCCTGCCGCACAAGCGCGAGCAGCAGAACTTGATTTTAAAGGTGCTTTATATCCTTGGCGGACAATTTCAGGTCAAGAAACCTCAGCCTATTTTCCAGCAGGAACGGGACAAGTTCATATCAATGCAGATATTGCACACGCTTTTAAACTTTATCACGAAGTCACGGGCGATGATGCCTTTATGGAAACAGCCAAATCAGTTATTTATGAAACAGCCAACTTTTGGTTATCTTACGGTTTCTTTTCAAACCGAGGTTTTGAAATTCATGAAGTGACTGGGCCGGATGAGTATACAGCCCTAGTTAATAATAATTACTATACGAATAAGATGGCCCAACAAAATTTGAAATACGCAGCCGAACTTGCTCGAAAATTTGGTGATGAGGACGAGAACAGTCAACTTTGGGATGAAGCTGCTCAAAAGATGTATTTCGTACCTGTCAATGAAGCTGGGATTACGCCGCAAGATGAATCTTTCCTGACGAAAGAAATCTGGAATTTTGAAGATACGCCTTCAGAAAAGTATCCTCTCCTCCTCCACTACCATCCGATGAAAATCTATAAGCATCAAGTCTTAAAGCAGGCAGATACTTTACTTGCGCATATGATTTTTGCCAACGAGACAAAGAGTGAACAAATGGGGCGTGACTTTGATTACTATGAACCTCTGACCACCCATGACAGTAGCCTGTCCCGTGCGGTTTATGGCGTTGTTGCGAGCCATTTGGGTCGTCATGATTTAGCTTATGAATTCTTTAAAGATGCTGCTACAATGGATTTGACTGACCTACAGGGAAATGCGAGTCATGGCATTCATGCTGCCAATATGGGTGGCTCTTGGCTAGGCTTAATCTATGGCTTTGCAGGTTTGCATCGTACATCTGAGGGTTTTTCAGTTAAAAATAATCTCCCACAGGCGATAAAAGGGCTGAGATTTAAGATTAAGTTCAAAGGCCAAACTAAAATATTTGAGATTGGAGAAATCGCGCATGTTTAAAGCAGTTTTATTTGATCTTGATGGAGTGATTACAGATACTGCAGAACACCATTATCAAGCATGGAGAACTTTAGCGGAAGAACTGGGGATTGAAGGGGTCAATCGCACATTTAATGAGCAACTCAAAGGCGTTTCACGTGAGGATTCATTGAGAAAAATATTGTCTTTAGGGAAGCGAGAAAATGACTTCTCTGTGGAAGAATTTGCCAGACTAACGAAACGGAAAAATGACAACTATTTACAGATGATTCAAAAAGTCAGTCCAGCAGATGTTTATCCAGGGATTTTAGAGTTGCTGCAAGAATTAAAGGACAGCGGCATTAAAATTTCCTTGGCTTCAGCTTCTAAAAATGGTCCGATTCTTTTGGAGCGCATGGCATTAACCCCTTATTTTGATTTTATAGCAAATCCAAAAGAAGTTGCAGCCTCAAAACCAGCACCAGATATTTTTCAAGCAGCAGCAGCGGGAGTGGGTGTTTCCACAGATGAAGCCATTGGAATTGAGGATGCCCAAGCAGGAATTTCAGCCATTAAAGCAGCGGGAAGTTTGCCTGTTGGCGTAGGATGCAAAGAGGAGCTAGGTTCTGACATTGCTTTAGTTCCCAGGACAGACTTTTTAACGTTAGCCTATTTAATGGAGATTTGGGAGAAAAATAAAATACTTAATTAAAAGTATCACAGACTGTAGACAAAGTGGATTTCGCTTTGTCTATTTTTATGGGCAAAAGTGATAAAAAGGAGGTAAATAAGCCTTTTGGGGGGTGTCTTAATGCCTTACTGACAAGATAATACTGCTCAAACTGTATTTAGTCTTTTAAGCCTTGTTGAGTCAAGGCCGCTATTTACAAGCGATTCCCAACAAGGTGGACTTCAATTTTATTCATGATTTAGTCCAACCTCACGGCTACTTGATTAAAAGTATCTTTTTATTTGTATTTTGCTTTAATTTGTCAAAAGTATTTGACATTCATTAGCAATGGTGACAATAGTTAAAAGTGTTAAAATAGTAGTAGTCAAAAATTTAAGCGTAAGAGCTCTTGATTTTTCGGGAAAATGTCCACATCAGGAACAAATGACACCGTTTCTGCTGATGGGAAATCAAATAAATGCTTTTACATAAGGACTTTTATCATGAAAAAAACTATGGATGGGAACATGGCCGCAGCCCATGTGGCGTATGCTTTCTCTGAGATTGCAATGATTTACCCCATTACTCCAAGTTCGCCAATGGCAGATTATACAGATGCTTGGTCGATATCAGGACGAAAAAATATTTGGGGACAGACTGTAAAATTAAGTGAGATGCAGTCAGAGGCAGGAGCTGCTGGAGCTCTGCATGGTGCCATAAAGGCGGGAGCCTTGGCAACGACATTTACGTCTTCTCAAGGCCTTTTGCTCATGTTGCCCAATATGTACAAAATGGCGGGAGAACTCCTTCCAGGAGTTATTCATGTCGCTGCGCGTGCTATAGCTACTGGGGCACTTAATATTTCGGGAGATCATTCGGATGTCATGGCCGCACGTTCGACAGGTTTTGCCATGCTGGCGGCCTCCAGTGTTCAGGAAGTTATGGATTTATCAGCTGTGTCACATTTGACAAGCATTGAGGCTTCCCTGCCTTTCCTGAACTTTTTTGATGGCTTCCGCACCTCACACGAAATACAAAAAATTGATGTGCTAGACTATGAAGATTTAGCAAAATTGATCAATCAGGAGAAGCTTGCAGCCTTTCGTAACCGTGCAATGAATCCCGATCATCCCACTGTTTCAGGAACCAATCAGAATGCGGATATCTATTTCCAACAACGTGAAACAGTTAACCCTTATTACGATGAACTTCCGTTTCTTGTCCAAAAGTATATGAAAGCAATCAACAGGTTGCAGGGGACAGATTATGATTTGGCTGACTACTATGGTGTACCAGATGCAGAGGAAGTCATTGTAAGCATGGGGTCTGTTGCAGGTACAATTAAGCAAACAGTTGATTATCTCAATGCTCAAGGGAGAAAAGTCGGTTTTCTTAATATACACCTTTACCGTCCTTTCCCTTCGGAAAACTTCTTGGAAAAATTACCTCAAACAGTAGAGTCAATCGCAGTGCTTGACCGTACTAAAGAAGCGGGAAGTAATGCTGAACCTCTCCTACTGGATGTTAGGGATGTACTTTTTGATTATGATATCTCAGTAAGCGGTGGACGATATGGTATTGGGGGGAAAGATACGCGGCCCGAGCATATTTTAGCTGTTTTTGAACATTTGCGAAATAAAAAAGTCACCAAGAGCTTCACCATTGGTATAGAAGATGATGTAACAAAGCTGTCTTTACCTATCCAAGATAGTCTTGATCTTACCTCACCATCTACCTATCAAGCAAAATTTTGGGGATTTGGTTCAGACGGTACTGTAGGAGCAAATAAGGCTGCAATCAAGATTATCGGAGACAACACAGATAAATATGTTCAAGGTGCTTTTGAATATGATTCAAAAAAATCCGGCGGACTCACAGTAAGTCATTTACGCTTTGGTGATCACCCGATTCAGTCAGAGTACATGATTTCCCATCCTGACTTCGTTGCATGCCATAATACAACATACGTCCGCCAATATGACTTGCTAAAAGGCTTACGAAAAGGCGGTATTTTCCTTCTCAATACAGGCTGGACAGATGAGCAACTTGACCGTAATTTGCCAAGCAAGTTAAAACATTATATTGCAGAAAATAATATCCAGTTTTATAGCATTGATGCGGCAAAGATTGCCCAAATGACAGGACTAGGGCGGCGCATCAATACAATCATGCAAGTGGCTTTCTTTAAGCTTGCAGAGATAATGCCTTTTGATAAGGTTTATGAGATTCTTAAACAAGATGCACAAAAATATGCGCGAAAATCACCTGAAATTGTAGCGCAAAATCTACAAGCCATGGAAGAAGCCTTGACGCATCTTCACAGGGTAAAAGTACCAGAAACTTGGGGCTCAGTCGAAGTGGCAGAAGCAAAGGCAGTCCAAGCAGAAACTGCGCGTAAGCGATATGTTTTTAATTTCCTAGATAAGGTCAATGCCTTTGAGGGAGAGCAGCTGACTGTGCAGGATGTAGCTACTAATGTCACTGCTGGAAGTAGTCCCTTAGGCATCTCGTCCTTTGAAAAACGTGGTATAGCTCTGGAAGTTCCTGAGTGGAATGGGGAGGCTTGCATCCAATGTAATGAGTGCTCCTTTGTTTGTCCACATGCGGCTATTCGTCCTTTCCTTGCAGACGAAGATGAATGGAATGTAGCTCCAGAAGGCTTTCAGGTTATGGATTATCGGGGTAAAGACGGCCTCAAGTATCGGATTCAGGTTTCAATTGAAGATTGTACCGGTTGTGGCCTTTGTGTAGAAGCTTGTCCTAAAAAGGGAGAAGCACTTAAGATGGTATCTTATGAGAGTCAAAAAGAGCAAGCTGTAAACTGGGCTTTTGGAATGACACTCAAGCAAAAGGAAAACCCAGCTCGTCCCGGTACGGTCGCAGGTACGCAGTTTAATCAACCGCTCTTTGAATTCTCAGGGGCTTGTTCAGGTTGTGGTGAAACACCTTATATCAAACTTTTGACTCAGATGTTTGGGGATCGCATGATGATTTCCAATGCTACAGGATGTTCATCAATTTACGGTGGAACGCAGGCTGCGCCCTATACAACTAATGATGAGGGGCAAGGTCCCGCTTGGTCCAACTCCCTTTTTGAAGACAATGCGGAGTATGGTTATGGCATGTGGTTTGCCAGTCAAACCCGGCGTCAAAAACTTGCTGAGACCGTTAAATCTGCCTTGCCAGAAATGTCTGAAAACTTAACGGTTCTAGCTAAAGATTGGCTTACACATTTGGATGACTCTGAAGGAACGCGCGCGCGTGCTGAAAAATTCAAGGCTTTATTAAAAGAGGAAAAAGAAAAATCAGAAGTCCTGCAAGAAATTTATAAAGAGAAAGACCAGTTTGTTAAACCTACACAATGGATATTTGGTGGTGATGGCTGGGCCTATGACATTGGTTTTGGTGGCTTAGATCACGTTATTGCAAGTGGTGCAGATGTGAATATTCTGGTCATGGACAATGAAGTTTATGCTAATACTGGGGGACAAGTTTCCAAGGGCACGCCATCTAGTGCTATCGCACAGTTTGCTTCTGGCGGGAAAGTTGCCGCTAAGAAGGATCTAGGATTTATGGCTATGACTTACGGCAATGTCTACGTTGCTCAAATAGCCAGCGGTGCCAATATGATGCAGACCATCAAGGCTTTCGATGAGGCAGAAAAACATAAAGGACCTTCACTAATCATTGCCTATACACCTTGTATCGCACACGGCAACTATGAAGGAATGAGTAAAGTTCTTGATGAGGCAAAAGCGGCAGTAAATAGTGGTTACTGGCAGCTTTATCGCTATAATCCAGTACTTGAGGAAGCAGGAAAAAATCCACTCACTTTAGATTTCAAACGCCCAGACTTTACAAAAGTAAGAGAAGTTCTCATGAAACAATCGCGTTTTGCAAACCTTATGAAAGTCAATGCAGAGCAGGCAGAACTGCTCTATGCAAAAGCAGCAAGTGATGCAAGGAAAAAATTCCTAAGGTATGCACGTGTATCAGGGGACTATGATAAATTTATAGAACGGGAAAGCAAGAGCTCTGGTACGAAAGTTGAGAGACCCGTGCGTGAAAAAAGAGAACGTAAAATGCGTCCCGTGGATCCTGAACGTGAAGCAAGACGTGTGGCAAGAAAGGCGGCACGTCTTGCTCAGGAGTCGAAATAAAAAGAGGAACAGCGACAGTAGGGCGCTGTTTTTTCGTGAGATGTTGAAGAGGGGAGAGAATTATAGAAGGGGGAGCACTAATTTATTTGGAAAAGTTTGAAACTCCTAATATATCAGATAAGAGCCGCTTTTCTGCTTTTTTTGTTATAATAGAAAAGAATAATTCAGTAAGGAGGGTAGTATGTGAGTGATTTTAGTCAAATCTTTAATCTTGATTTTTGGCAAAAAATACTGGAACTCAATCAGTCGCCTTTGCGCGTCATCATTTCGATTATTGACATCGCCATTGTTAGCTTTTTCCTTTATTTAGCTATGCGTTTTGTCCAAGGAACGAAGCTGGTTAGTCTGGTACGCGGTGTTATCATTTTTGTGCTTATAAGAATAGTCGCAGGTCTAATAGGACTGACCACACTGGAGTGGCTACTGAACCAAGTGATTACTTACGGAGCCATTGCCGGTGTTATTATCTTCCAGCCAGAAATTCGCAGAGCTCTAGAAGGCTTAGGGCGCACACCAAATCGTCTATCTGCAGGTCGTGCTAAGTCAATAAACAGTTACATCGATGCCTATGAAAAGTCTTTTTCCTATATGTCCGAACGTAAAATCGGTGCACTGATTGCCATTGAGCGGACACAAACTTTGAGTGAATATGCCTCGACAGGAATCAGATTGGATGCGGATATCTCTAGCGAACTGATTATCAATATCTTTATTCCTAATACGCCTTTACATGATGGAGCTGTCATCATTCAAGACGACAAAATTGCTGTAACTAGCGCCTATCTCCCCCTAACTGAAAAAATGGGTATTTCGAAAGAATTTGGTACACGTCACCGAGCAGCTATCGGTCTTTCAGAGGCTTCAGATGCTCTAGTGCTTGTAGTGTCAGAGGAAACCGGAGGAATATCAATTGCCTATAATGGTGAATTGTATGCAGATATTTCAAAAGAAGTATTCCATGAAAAACTCACTGCTATTTTAGGACCAGAAGAAACAGGAGGCAAAAAATAATGAAAAATAATTTTTTCGCTTCAAAGCTTTTTACAATATTAGCATCAATTTTCTTTGCAGTTATTTTGTTTTTTAATGCTAGTTCCGTTGCCTTGAGAAATCAAGGAAATTCGACTACCGGAGAGGTTTATGCGACGACCATTTCCAATGTTCCCATTGAGCTTAAGTATAATACGGACGAATACTTTGCTAGTGGTTACAATAATACAGCAAATGTCTATTTGACCAGCTACAATCGCGTGCAAATCAGTACGGAAGAAAATCCAGATTCGCGCAATTTCTATCTTGTCGTGGATTTATCCAATGCCAGAGAAGGAACGGTCACAATGCCTGTTCGGATTCAGCAGCTTCCCAATGGGATCAATGCACAGATTGAACCGACGACCTTGACGGTTCGCTTAGAGAAAAAAGCCAGTGCAGAGTTTAACGTTACACCTGTGATTGAGGAAGCTCAACTGCCAGAAGGTTTTAAAGTTAACGATATAAATCTGAGTCAAGAAAAAGTTAAAGTAACAGCGGGAGAGAGCAGCATTAAGCAAATTCATGCTATTCAGGCGGCCTTGCCAAGTGATGCTTACCTGAACGATGATTACTCTGGTACAGTGACATTGCACGCTGTTGATGCTGATGGCAAATTACTTCCTGCACAAATCAGTCCTGCCACAGTTCAGATGAAAGTAAGTGTAGAGAAGCCTTCGAAAACAGTTCCTGTTCATGTGAAAAAAACAGGGACCATGGATCAAAGTCTCTCGGATATAAAAACGTCACTTTCGCATAAAACAGTGACGATTTCAGGAGAACAAAGTGCTCTGGATAAAGTTGATAGCGTAGATGCGACAGTAAGCATATCTGGCGTTACGCAGAAAGAAACAGTGAATGTTGATATCCAAGCAGATGGAGTAAGTGTTAAACCGAGTCAAGTAGAAGTCACATTGACTCCGGTAAAAAAATAGTTGAGTGAAAAGGAAAGAAAAATAAAATGGGTAAATATTTTGGAACAGATGGTGTTCGTGGAGAAGCAAATGTGGAATTGACGCCAGAGCTGGCTTTTAAGCTTGGGCGGTTTGGAGGCTATGTTCTTAGTCAGCATGAAGTTGGAACGCCTAAGGTGTATGTTGCGCGTGATCCACGTATCTCTGGGCAAATGCTTTCTACAAGTCTAATATCTGGGCTTTTATCTGTGGGGATTGAAGTCTATGACTTAGGCGTTATTGCCACACCAGGTGTTGCCTATTTAGTCCGTAAAGAAGAGGCTTCTGCAGGAGTAATGATTTCTGCGAGTCATAACCCAGCTTTGGACAATGGGATTAAATTCTTTGGATCAGATGGTTTTAAACTTGACGATGACAAAGAACTAGAAATTGAAGCGCTAATTGATGCAGAAGAAGACAAGTTGCCTCGACCATCTGCTGAAGGGCTTGGTATTTTACATGACTACAATGAAGCTGTTCGTAAATATCAGGCATTTCTGAAAGCAACAGCTGAGGGTGATTTTGAGGGCTACAAGGTTGTATTGGATACAGCCAATGGTGCTGCATATACATCAGCTCGTGCCGTTTTTGCGGACTTAAATGCAGAGTTAACAGTGATTGGTGAAAATCCAAATGGTCTCAACATTAATGAAGGTGTTGGCTCTACTCATCCAGAAAAAACAGCAGATACAGTGCTGGAAACGGGGAGCGACATTGGTCTGGCTTTCGATGGAGATGCAGATCGCCTCATTGCAGTTGATGAAAAAGGTCAAGTAGTAGATGGCGATAAGATCATGTTTATTGTCGGGAAATACTTGCTTGAGCGAGGACGATTGGTAAAAGATACCGTTGTAACAACTGTAATGTCTAACCTCGGTTTTCACTTAGCGCTTGAAGAATCTGGTATGAACTCTGTTGTGACTGCTGTAGGTGACCGTTATGTTGTTGAAGAAATGCGTAAAAACAATTACAATTTTGGAGGAGAGCAGTCAGGTCACATGGTCTTCTTGGATTATAATACAACAGGAGACGGTCAACTTTCAGCCATTCAACTTTTAAAGGTAATGCGTGAAACAGGGAAAAAGTTATCAGAATTAGCCGCCGAAGTAGCTATCTATCCACAAAAATTGGTGAATGTCCGTGTGGCAAATAATGCTGCCAAAGAAGGGGCAATGGATATCCCAGCCATTCGCGAAGTGATTGCAAGGATGGAAGAAAAAATGAATGGCAAAGGCCGTATCTTAGTGCGTCCAAGTGGGACAGAACCTCTTCTTCGCGTTATGGCAGAAGCTCCAACCGATGAAGAAGTGAACGATGTTGTTGATACAATTGTTGATGTCGTGAAAGAAGAAATTGGTGTAAAACTATAATGAGATGTTTTCACCGTGTGTAAAGTTAAACGATTTATAGCGTAGAGACTCCTAGCGGGTCTCTTTTTTATAAACTGTGGTATGATGTCTAACTTCTTTCACGCAAGAAGATAGGCTATGGGGCTATTATTAAATACTGTAACCACGCTGTTGACTAAATTACTTAATGTGACTAGTGAAGTTAAATGTGTTACAATTAAGATAAATGAAATAATAGGATGATATTTTAAGCGTAAATATTGATGAGCCATAACAAAACGTAAAAGAGGAAAAATGATGTTTGGTAACAGCCGCAGAGAGAAAGTGCCCCTTGAAGACAGTAAACTTTATGCACCTATGGATGGTGAAGTCTTTGAACTAACAAAAGTTTCCGAAAATATTTTTGCTCAAAAACTAATGGGTGAGGGCTATGCTATTGAACCAACAGCTACAAGTACGACAGCGAAAATATACAGTCCTGTAAGTGGAAGAGTGACTATTAGCCAGGGGCATGCGGTAGGATTGCGCCGAACAGATGGTCTTGATATTTTCCTACATATCGGCATTGATACTGTGAGTTTAAATGGTGAACCTTTTGACATAAACCTGAAAATTGGTGATTTTGTCAAAGGGGGTGAAAAAATTGGGAGTGTGAAGTGGTCCGAGATACAAAAGGCTAACCTCCCCTTGACGACCACTGTTTTGATCACAAATACGGCTAAAGCTTTGGAAGATTTGAGTATGAACTATGGCTTCGCATCTGGGGCAGAAGTTGTGGGGGAAGCCAAGGCTAAACAACCTTAGAGCTTGGTATAGGTGCTCTTTGTTTGTGAGAAAAAGGATAGCTTCGAAGAAAGATGAAGCATGTAGGCGATGCATGGGATATGCAAGAGATTGAGGGGCTCTTGCATTTTTTGATTTTACAAGATTACTGAATCCCTGCTTTCTCATCAAACACTCATTTCATTTGAC
>NZ_DKXK01000093.1:0-27012 GCF_002492185.1 Lactococcus sp. UBA7128 | reverse complement strand
TTGCACTTAAATTATAAATTCAAGCTACTAAAAAATCCCCACCGAAGCAGGGACACCTATAAGAACAGACTTTTATTATAACATAAAAGAGCACCGCGAAACTACGACGCTCTCAATTCTATGAATAATATGTTTGCCGCTCACTTAAGCAAAAAGACGGCCTTGGATGTTACTGTTGTAGCTTATGGCTCCAAATATATTCTGACATCTGTTTTTTTACTTTTCAAGCGCCAATCTGAATGTTTTCATTTAGAAAAAATTTACCAACATTCTACATAAACTAATTGGCATAATTAATTTGCTGCTTTTCTACTAGGGGATACTTAACTATTTGATTACTCTCCAAGTCCTCTTTAAACATATCTAAGGCTGTAATTTGGCTATTTTCATATGTTCGATAATAATAGATTCCCTTATCTGCATTGCAGCAGGATGAATATACTGTATATTCGTATTTCTCATCTCCTACGTCACACAGGCCTCTTTGTTGCTCCACTGCTCCTAATATATGGAAAAACTGGCTAATGCTTTCATCTTCTGAATTTCCTGATACTGAATTTAATTTCGCAAAAGCTGCTCTAACAAATCGAGATGTTGAAGAAAGATCTCCTGGTAAGCCTATTCCTCCCATACCTCGACTATAAACCTCTAAATCCACTTGATTTGAAAAATTATTTTTAGGTGTCATGTTAGATAATGCACGATAGTTATTCAAATTAAAGAGTTGATAATCAAAAGAAGGATTATTTGTTAAAACTCCTACAGGATTATCGTATATATGAAGCCCATCTTCCATACTTTCAATGACGATTGATTTCTCCTTATCTGCAAGCAACCAATGCAACGGTGATAGAGGAAGGTCATCACTAAAATTAATATTGACTAAATTTATAGTATTTAAAAGTTTTTTGGCTTCATCTACAGTCGTACACTGCCCTAAAATGTATGGAATAAATTCAAAAGGTGAAACATTTTCTTTTCCTTCCTCATATTCATTATAGTATGCGTAACCAGCAAAATTTAACCCAGCCATACATAGCCCTTTTTCATTCATGGCATCATAGTAAAGAGGATAATCTGCTATACCTGCAGCTATTCCAATCATTGCATAATGAGTATTTAAATTTTCTATTTTTCGAAAATCTAAGATATAATTTCTCGGAGTAATAGCTACAACTTCATTGTAAGATATCTCATAGTCAAAATTTCTTCCAAAGTAATGGTCTTTTGTCACGTATGTAATTGATGTGCACATAATTCCCTCCAAATTCTCAACTTAATGCTAGATACCGTGTTTATTACACTATACCCAAACAGTTTCAATAGACAATGTTTTGAATAAATTTCATACAATTGACCACATTTTATTAACTCTTCACAGCTTTAAACGTTCCCTATGAAAAGTTTACACAATTTCTAAAGTGTGAAGAAAATTCTAAGCAATCAACCGTATTCAACCACATTATAGTAGTCATTCTGCCTCATGTCAAGAAATTTCTTCCATACAAGAAAAGATTAAACACATGTACCTATCCTAGCAAAATCAAACACATCTCTGAAAATAATGATGGAACGTATAGGACATGCTAAGGCAGATACTCCCCTATTAATTTATAACCATGTTACTCAAAAATCAAAAGATCAGATAACAACTGCCCTAGATAATATACTTTAAATTATTGTCCACCTTTTGCTCCCTTTATGCATTTTATGAGTAAAGACACAAAAAGAACCCTTATTATTAAAGGGTTCTTTTATAATATTACATCATGCCACCCATCATTGACGGATCCATGGCTGGAGCAGCTGGACTAGCTGGCTCTGGTTTATCCGCAACAACTGCTTCTGTCGTCAAGATAAGACCTGCTACTGATGCAGCATTTTGAAGTGCTGAACGTGTTACTTTTGCGGGATCCACAATACCTGCTTCAATCATTTGCACCCACTCACCGGTAGCCGCATTGAAGCCGACACCTTTACCTGCAGATTTGAGCTTGTCAATGATGACTGAACCTTCATAACCAGCATTGGCTGCAATTTGGCGTACAGGCTCTTCAAGTGCACGGCGAACGATGGTCACACCTGTTTGTACATCCCCTTCTTCTTCCAGCGCATCAAGAGCAGAGAGGACTGTTACAAGAGCAGTACCACCACCAGCGACGATACCTTCTTCTACAGCTGCACGTGTTGCATTAAGCGCATCTTCGATTAAAAGTTTTTGTGCTTTGAGTTCAGTTTCTGTAGCAGCACCTACTTTAATCACAGCGACACCGCCAGAAAGTTTTGCTAAGCGCTCTTGAAGTTTTTCACGGTCAAATTCAGAAGTTGTTTGTTCAACTTGAGCTTTGAGCGTAGCTACACGTGTTGCAATTGCATCTGCTGAACCAGCTCCTTCAACAATTGTTGTGTGTTCTTTATCGACAGTGACTTTGCTCGCCTGTCCAAGGGCTTCTAAACCTGCATCTTTAAGTTCCAAACCAAGCTCTTCTGTAATAACAGTCCCACCTGTAAGGATAGCTAAATCTTCCAGTTGTGCTTTACGACGGTCACCAAACCCTGGTGCTTTGACAGCAACGACATTGAAAGTACCACGAATCTTGTTCAACACAAGAGTTGGTAAAGCTTCACCATCAACATCATCTGCTACGATAAGCAAAGGACGGTTTGTTTTCAAGATTTGTTCAAGTAAAGGTAAGATTTCTTGGATATTTGAAATCTTCTTGTCCGTAATCAAGATGTATGGATTATCAAGGTTAGCAACCATTTTTTCATTATCTGTTACCATGTATTGAGACAAGTAACCACGGTCAAACTGCATACCTTCTACAACTTCAAGTTCAGTTTGCATACCTTTTGACTCTTCAATAGTAATAACACCGTCATTACCAACTTTTTCCATAGCATTGGAGATGTACTCTCCAACTTTTTCTGAACGAGAGGATACAGCTGCAACTTGTGCAATAGCTTCCTTACCAGATACTGGGATAGCCAACTCTTTAAGTGCTTTCACAGCTGTTTCAGTAGCCAGCTCAATACCACGACGAATTCCCACTGGGTTAGCACCAGCAGTTACGTTTTTCAAGCCCTCACGGACGATAGCTTGTGTCAAAACTGTGGCTGTTGTTGTTCCGTCACCGGCAACATCATTTGTTTTTGAAGCAACTTCACTAACCAGTTTTGCTCCCATATTTTCAAAATGATCTTCCAGCTCAATCTCTTTTGCGATAGTTACACCATCGTTAGTGATAAGGGGACTTCCGTAAGATTTTTCAAGAACAACATTACGACCTTTAGGGCCAAGTGTTGTTTTTACTGTATCTGCTAAAATATCAATACCACGAACCATTGCTGAACGTGCATCTGATGAAAATTTAATATCTTTTGCCATTTTTTACTCTCTCCTGTCTTTATTTTCCTTAAACAATCGCAAGAATATCAGATTCCTTGATAATCAAGAAATCTTCGCCTTCAAATTTTACATTGGTACCCGCAAATTTTTCAAAGAGAACTGTATCACCAACTTGTACTGTAGGTGCAATAACCGTTCCATGATGAGTTGTTTTTCCTGGACCTACTGCTACTACTTCAGCAATCTGCGGCTTTTCTTGGGCCGCTGAAGCCAAGACAATACCACCTAAAGATTTTTCTTCTTCCTCTTTTATACGCAAAACAACGCGATCTGCTAAGGGTTTCAACATGTTATTCCTCCATTTTTGTTTTATTTTAGCACTCTTTAAGTTTGACTGCTAACTTATATCTCTTATTTTACCGCGAAGGTCAAAATTAGTCAAGAAAAAAACTCTTTTTTCTATCTTTGGAACCTTTTATTATGAAGGCGTATCTTCTTCAGAGCCCAATCATAATAGAGGCAAGAGAGAACTGAAAATACTGCCCTAAGCTTGTCGTTCCAGTCCACGAATAAAAACTCTCTGTGTAGAGCGCTTTATCAAAAAATTGTCGCAAGGGACTAAGCCTTTCTTCATGACTCACAGACATTTTTTCTTGATTGCTCTAGTAGGGAGTTATTTGCTGCTTTTCTCCAAAATATTGGTTCATTTCCAACTATAGAGGAGGGTAAAAAGTCTTGATTCTCCCTTACATAGTTTTGTAAAAGTATCTGCCACTCACAAAAATGCACAAAGACATCATATATGTTTTTGTCCCGCCCCTAATGTGCTTTCCCTACCTCGTTCATAGCCAAACTTAAAGTTGCTTTCTCGTGCTTCAAGAGAGTTATACAACCAAGTTACATATTTTACTCCAGTTTTCCTATGAAAAAAGAAGAAGTTCTTCCTTTATTTTTCGCGTTTGTATCCTTCTTCCTCATCCTTCATTGTTTCCTTTATATTAGCAGAAGAAAAATGGTTTTTTTCGCTGTCAAAAGGGAAGTTCTTCTTCTTTCAAATCTAGAGGCTCACTTTCTACATTTCCCTGTCGCATGGCGACTGTTGCACGGCTCTCCAAAAGATCAAAGTTTTTAACCAAAACTTCTGTCACATAGCGTTTCTGTTCCTGTTTATCAAGATAAGTTCGCGTTCGTATTTCTCCTTCAACCGCAAGTAAAGCTCCTTTTTTAGCATAAGATGCACAATGTTCAGCAGCTCTTTCCCAAAAAACTAGGGAAATAAAGTCCGCATCCTTCTCACCTTCTGCATTTTTGTAGCGTCTTTTAACTGCTAAATTTATCCTAAGCAAGCTCTTATCGTTTGTCGTCTTACTTAGCTCTGGGGTTGCAACAAGCCGCCCAATAAGTAGTGTTTTATTCATCGTTTTACCTCCTGTTATTAATAATACGAAAAAAGATTCCAACTTTCACTGGAATCTTTTTCTTTATTTTATTTTTTTTTAAGCTTGCCACATTGTTTCTGGGTCAAAAGCTGCACCAGCTGTCACGTCTGTTTGTAGGTCAATAATTCCACGAACTTGTGGCGCATTTGGCAAATCAAGCTCACGCGCTGAACATAACATACCAAAGGAAGGTACACCACGCAGAGCACCAGGCCAAATCAAACTTCCTGAAGGCATCATAGCACCTGGTAAGGCTGCAACTGTTTTCATACCAACAAAGGCATTAGGTGCGCCACAAACGATTTGCACAGGTTCTTCTAATCCCACATCTACTTGACATACATGCAAATGATCACTGTCTGCATGATCTTCCATTGTGAGAATCTCCGCCACAACGAACTTGGGCTGTCCATCATATACAAGTTGCTCTTCAAACCCTGCTTTACTCAATCTTAGGTTAAGCTCTGCAACCTGTGCTTTAGTCAAAGCGTTTTGCCCTTGAGCCAAATCTGGCCACTCTTCTTTAACATTGAAAATATTCCAAGCTACTGTTTGCCCAGTATCTTCACGGAAGACACGCGCAACATCCGCCTTACGCTCGTAGTTTACGTCCGCTCCCTCATTGTTCGCCACAATAAGCATGAGGACATCACCCACATTTTTATTATACGTTGCAATCATTTTCTTTCTTCTACACCCTTCAAAAATTCACTCACTTCTTCTTTTGTTTTACGCAATTTATTAACCAAACGGCCTGTTTCCTTGCCATTTTCAAGTGTTACAAAACTAGGAATGCCCATGATTCCCCATTCGATAGCTAAGTCCATAAATTCATCACGATCAACTTCTACAAAGTTAAAATCTGAAAACTCTGCTTCGAGTTCTGGCATTCTTGGTTTGATGAACGTGCAGTCGGGACACCAGCCTGCAGTAAAGAACAGCACGTGTTTGCCATCTGATTTAACAATTTCAGCAAGCTCTTCGTAATTTTTTGGAATAATCATAAATACTCCTCTCCTAACTCTGTAATTTTCAAGGTTTCTCCATCAATTTCAAAATTGATATTTTGGTTTTTCCCAACAACCACACCACCTTTATAAATAGCTCCTCGATCAGCTTCTTCAAAGAGCCAGACCACTTGAATATCTTGATCGGCAAAAGATTCGCGTACAGCGTCAATAAGCTCCTCGCGCAAATTACCCTCAATATGTTTGTAGCCTCGGTAAAGTATCTGCGCGCCAGCTATAGCGGCAAGCAAACCCAAGCCAACTTTAAAATATTTTTTCATATAAAAATTTTAACATAAAATCTTTCATATTAATACTTATAATTACTCCTCCTTCCTCTTGTACCAGTTGCCCCCTCCTGACAATATGTTGTCATATGTTACCTTTAAATGCTACAATAAGGGGTATAAAAAACCAAAGGAGCCTCACATGACTTTATTTAGCAAGATTAAAGAAATAACTGAAATCCAAGCAACCAGCGGCTATGAAGCCCCTATGCGTGACTATATGCGCGCACGCATGATTGAGCTAGGATATAGCCCTGAAACTGATGGCCTTGGAGGCATCTTTGTCACAAAAGAAAGTCAAATAAAAAATGCTCCACGCGTGATGATTGCTGCGCATATGGATGAAGTTGGTTTCATGGTTTCCTCCATCAAATCTGACGGAACTTTTCGCGTTGTCGCTCTTGGTGGATGGAACCCCTTAGTTATTAGTGCCCAACGTTTCACTCTATTTACACGTGATGGTCAAAAAATCCCTGTCGTTACCGGCGGCTTACCTCCACATCTTTTACGCGGTGCTTCCGGAGCACTCACTTTGCCACAAGTTGAAGACATTATCTTTGATGGTGGTTTCATGAACAGAGAGGAAGTTTTAGAATTTGGGATACGTCAAGGGGATGTTATCGTCCCAGAAGCTGAAACTATCTTAACTGCCAATGGCAAAAATGTTATCGGCAAAGCTTGGGATAACCGTTATGGTTGTCTTATGGTTCTAGAACTTTTGGACTACCTTAAAGATAAGGAATTGCCTGTTACATTAATTATTGGCGCAAATGTCCAAGAAGAAGTTGGTCTGCGCGGCGCTCATGTTTCAACACGAAAATTCAGACCTGAGCTCTTCTTCGCTGTCGACTGTTCACCGGCAACGGATACATTTGCTAATGACAACGGTCGTCTAGGTGCAGGCTCACTGCTCCGTTACTATGACCCCGGACACATCATGCTTCCTGGTATGAAAGATTTCTTGCTCAATACAGCAGAAATCAACGGCATTAAGACACAAGCCTACATCTCCAAAGGCGGCACCGACGCTGGTGCGGCCCACTTGCAAAATGAAGGCATACCTTCAACAACAATCGGCGTATGTGCACGTTACATCCACAGCCATCAAAGTATCTTCAACATTGATGACTTCATGGAAGCTCAAAACTTTATTCGTGCCATTGTGACATCACTTGATAAAGAAAAGATTTCAAAGATTAAAAATTATTAGTTTACAAAGAGGCAGCCGCCTCTTTTTAGCGGTAATTCGCTAAAATCCCTCTAGCATTCATCTTTGTTTTAGATAAAAAGTAAAAAATAAAAGTCATTTTTCAAATAAGATATGAAGGAAACTATGAATAAAAAAATCTACTATAGCTTAGGTGCTGTGGCACTAGCTTTATTTATAATACTCACTGTTATTGTGAAGCTCCATTACACCCATTCTCCAATGCCATATATTGATCCCTACTTGCAGACAGCTGCATGGCACTTGCAAGACAACACTTTTCTTATACAAGTTTCATCTATTGTTGCAGTCCTTCTAGGGGATGCTCTGGGAGCTATAGTTGCGCTAATCATTATTGCGGTTCTTTTTATTAAAGATAAAGTGTCAGCGATTTGGCTGGCCCTTGTTTCGGGAATAGCTGTGGGAGGCAATGCGCTCATCAAGCTCATCATTGGTCGTGAGCGTCCAGAACTGCACCGTTTTCCTGCCTTTTTCGATCAAACTGGGAAAAGTTTTGCGAGTGGGCATACGACTTTTGCAGTCGTCCTGTTTGGTTGTCTCTTTTTCATCCTCTTACAATATCTTACTTCTATATGGAGCAAGTATTTAGCTGGTCTCGTGACTTTATTCCTAATCTTTTTAACAATGTTTTCTCGTGTGCTGCTTTGGGTGCATTATCCCTCTGATACCTTAGGAGGATTGCTTTGGGGCGTTTCCATTATCTGCTTTACTTATCCTACTTATCTTCACTATAAAAAACGTGCTCTTCAAGCAAGTTGAAAAACACCATATAATTTCTCCTTCATATAATCTGAGGCAAAAAATCCAAAATAATCAAAAATCGCTCAGTTTCGGCAAAGAAAATGCCGTAGTTGAGCGATTTTACTTTTAGGACTTAGCTTGAACTCCGTCGAATTTCGACTTTTCTCCCAGCCTCTTTTTTTCCTTTATTTCCTGTTTAAATTTTTTTCATACTCTAGAATTTTCTGTTTTATGTGTACAGCATCCTCCTGCCCCATGAAACCTCCCAAGCTTCCGTCTTTACGAGTGACTCTGTGGCAGGGTAAAATTACAGGTAGGGGATTTCGTGCTAAAGCTTGTCCTACAGCTTGTTGAGCTTGAGGACTGCCGACACGGGCTGCCATTTCTTGATAACTAATCGTAGTTCCCGCAGGAATTTTTTGTAGTTCTAACCAAACAGCTTGCTGAAAGGCAGTACCTCCACTTAATTCAAAGTTCTGGTTATTAGTAAGTTCCTCATAGGTCACTTCTTCATGTTGGTTATCAAAAAAAACTTGGATAATTTGTCCTCTCTGATTACGTTTCACCGAAAGCTTAATTTCTTCATTCACCACATGCAACCTCCTCCTCGAAATGCAAAAGCCATTGTTTTCTCCATATTCCCGCTGCGTAACCTGACAGTTGCCCTGAACTACTTTTTAGTCGATGGCACGGTATCACAATAGCAAAATGATTGGAAGCATTTGCTGCTCCAACTGCAATGCTTGCATTGGGATTGTCTATTTTTTGAGCAATTTCCTTATAGGTTTTCGTCTGTCCAAATGGAATCTGCTCAAGTTCACGCCAAATCTTTTTTTGAAATGCCGTACCTTGAAAAACCAAGGGTAAGTCAAACTCTTTCCGTATTCCTGAAAAATACTCCTGCACTTCTTCTTCAACAAGACGGGAGACAAAGGTCGGGCGTTCTTCCAAGTCTGCTCCTAGACCGTCTATTTTCTTTTTCAAGTTCTTCCGCTCAACAAATTCGAGAAGATAGAGGCTTTCATAATCACTAATACTCAGCATTTCCCCTATGGGTGTCTGAAAATGATTTTTATAGAGAACTTTCTTCATGTGCTTATTATAGCACATGAAAAGCGATAGTTTTCGATAGTGAGTCCCTCTTTTGAAATAAAAAGGAGCCAAAGCTCTTTTTTACTTACTGCCTCCCAAAATCTTACTCCAGGCATCATTATAGTTGGCCTCTGTACCACCGATACCAAACTTAAACTGTGTCACAGGTGCACCATTTTTCGCCCAATAGCTCGTGGTTGTTGGGCCTGAAACCTTGACGTTCTTAAGCTTTCCTCCAGTCACCGTGCCTGGTTTTTGTCCCGTAGACTTGAGGACTGTACTCTTAATCACATCTGGATCCTTACTTGGGTCTGGGAATTTTTCTCCCGGCCCAAAGATATTCGGGTCAGCTGCTGCAATAGCATTAACTAAGTTAGCCATATATGTTCCATTGTTTACAGCTGCTGTCTTGCTCCCCATAGAAGTATTGTCGTCGTGACCAATCCAGCCTCCAAGAGAAACTGTTGGTGTAGAAAGCATGAGCCAGCCATCCACATAGTCGTTAGAAGTTCCCGTCTTACCAGCCCAATCTACATTGTTTGCAAGTGATGGATTAATGGCTTGCAAGTCTTGCAAAAAGTTGGTCGTACGTCTACTTGGCTCATAAGTCAAAACATTGCGCAAGAGGTTTGTAGTAATTGTAGAGGTTGCCTGTGAATAAACCCTTGTCGCTTTGCTCTCATGCTCATAAATGTCTTTCCCAGCATCATCCTTAATGCTTTGTACAACAAAGTAAGGTTCATAAACCCCTCCATTAGCCAGAGTTTGATAGCCATTGGTATGCTGTACCACGGTTGGTTCAATCCCTCCTCCAAGAGGAAGAGACTCTATGTTGTAATTAGGGACAGAATAGCCCATCTTACTCATATAAGGTTCAACACTGTTGCCTGAGTTCAGAATTGCTTGATATGTCCAGTGTGCAGGAATATTCCAAGAAACACCTAGTGCTTCGTTTAAGCTAACCATACCCGTCCCTGTTTCACCAACGTGTAAGATAGGTGTCCCATCGGAAAAGTTTGCGGGATAGTTACTGAGCATGCTAGCTGAACCAAGCAAGCCTAAATCAATAGCCGGTGCGTAAGCCAGAATGGGCTTAATAGAAGAGCCTGGACTACGCGTCGTATCAAAGGCATGGTTATTTTGATTCGTTGCATAGTCCAAACCGCCAATAAAACCAAGTACTGCTCCTGTCTTATTGTCCATCAAAACATTACCCGGCTGAACTTCACCTGTGCCGTCTTGTAAAATTCCGCCGTATTGAGCAACTGCATTTTGCATGGCTTCATAGACTGCTTGATTAATTGTTGTTGTAATCGTGTAACCACCTGTTTGTAAGGCTTGTGCTGCCATTTCACGATATTTTTGTTTCGTGCTGTCGTTGCCCTGTTCAGTAGCAGAAACCTCATCCTTCTTGATAAGATAGTCATATACATGTTTCAAAGCTTCATTATAAACTACATTGTAAAGGTAGCCATGTGCCACAGAATCTTGTGGTTTTGAAGGTAAAAATTCTTTAGATATATCAACTGCACGGTATTTTTCATAGTCTTCTTTGTTCAAATAACCTGCACGATACATATTGAAAAGGACATTTTGTTGCCGTGCCAAGCCATAAGAAAGTAATTCTTCTGACTTGAGTGAACCATCTGCATTATAGGGCGAATACACGATCGGACTCTGAGGCAGGCCTGCAATAAAAGCTGCTTCTGGCACAGTTAAATCCTTAGCTGATTTTCCAAAAATTCCTTGCGCTGCTGCTTGGACTCCAGCAATATTTTTCCCTTGATTATTTCGTCCAAAAGGTGAAACATTGAGATAATCTGTTAAAATTTCATCCTTACTCAAATATTGATTAAGCTGCAAGGCATATACAATCTCACTGGCTTTACGCTGGAAAGTGACACTGTCTCCAAGAGACTGCTGCTTGACCAACTGCTGGGTAATGGTAGAACCACCGGAACTCGTTCCTCCACCTAATGCTCCTAGTATCCCACGGACTACAGCTTTAGGGACAACACCATTATTGGTTTTAAAAGTTTCATCCTCTGTAGCAATCAAGGCATCTTTTACATTTTGTGAGATTTGATCACTGGACACATTTACCCTTACCAAATCACTAGAAATGTCTGAAATATTTGTACCATTGCTGTATTTCATTACAGACACGCCATGAATATTTCTAATTTGCTCAAGAAGTTCGTCCTTTTCTGGAACATCAGTATTTTCAACTAGTCGTGCAAAATAACCTGCTCCTGCAGCTACGCCAAATACGCCCGTTAAAAGAAGAAGAACACCCAAAACAGCAACCACACCACGTCCTACCGAAAAGACCGTTTGCCAGGTTGTTTTATTGCCTTCGTCTGTATTATTGACCTTATCTTTTTTAGTTTTATGAGGCTTTTTAAGCGAACTCTTATGGTCCGCTTGTGCCTCTTTTGCTCGCTTTGCCTCCAGTTTGGCCTGCAAACGTGCACGTGTACGCTCTTTGGATTGCTCTTGATTTTTTTTCATACTACATATTATATCAAACTTCCTTTCTTTTTTCGTGCCTATTTTTGCATTTTTTTGATATAATGAGAACGTTAATCTAATTTACTGAGAGAAACTATAACAAAACTGTCAGTATTAACTAGTTTAGGAGGTAACATGAATATTTTTGACGAACTAAAAGAACGTGGTCTAATCTTTCAAACCACTGATGAAGAAGCTCTTCGCGAAGCTTTGACTGAGGGCATGGTCAGTTATTATGTTGGTTACGATCCTACTGCTGACAGTTTACATCTCGGAAACCTAGTGCTTCTCTTAACTATGAAACGTCTGCAGATGGCTGGACATAAGCCGTATCCTTTAGTGGGAGGCGCAACTGGTTTAGTCGGTGACCCTTCTTTCAAAGATGCTGAACGTGGTCTACAAACAAAAGAAACAGTTGTCGAATGGGCGAACAAAATTCGAGCTCAGCTGGAACGCTTTCTCGATTTTGAAAATGGTGAAAACAAGGCCCAAATGGAAAACAATTATAACTGGTTTAAAGATTTGACCTTCATTGATTTTCTTCGTGATGTCGGTAAATACTATACAATTAACTACATGATGAGCAAGGACTCCGTCAAGAGTCGTATTGAAACGGGTATTTCTTATACTGAGTTTGCTTATCAAATTATGCAAGGTTATGATTTCTATGAGCTCAACCAACGTCATGGTATTACCCTGCAGCTTGGTGGTTCTGACCAATGGGGAAATATGACTGCTGGAACAGAGCTACTTCGCCGCAAAGCTGGGAAAACCGGGCACGTTATCACTATCCCACTAATTACAGACTCAACAGGGAAAAAATTTGGTAAATCTGAGGGTAACGCTATTTGGTTAGATGCTGATAAAACCTCTCCTTTTGAGATGTATCAGTTCTGGCTTAACGTCAA
Source organism: Lactococcus sp. UBA7128 (assembly GCF_002492185.1). Lineage (NCBI taxonomy): Bacteria > Bacillati > Bacillota > Bacilli > Lactobacillales > Streptococcaceae > Lactococcus > Lactococcus sp. UBA7128. The sequence continues at coordinate 14,450 of NZ_DKXK01000093.1, read as the reverse complement.
TGATGATGATGCTGTTAAAATGCTGAAAATATTTACCTTTTTGTCACTTGAGGAAATCGCTGAAATTGCTGAGAAATTTGAAGAAGCACGTCATGAACGCCTAGCTCAAAAAGTTTTGGCCCGAGAAGTCGTGACACTTGTTCATGGGCAAGCTGCCTACGAGCAAGCTGTGAAAATCACTGACACATTATTTGGCGGGGGGGATTTGAAAGCACTCGATGCCAAATCCATTCTTTCTGGTTTAAAAGACGTTCCAACATATCAGGTAAAATCGGACGATAATCTTAATATCGTTGAACTTTTGATTTCAGCAGGAATCGAAAACTCTAAGCGCCAAGCGCGTGAAGATGTGACAAATGGTGCGATTTACATCAATGGTGAACGTATTCAAGACTTGGATTACATGCTCTCAGACGCTGATAAAATTGATAAGCAATTAACAGTTATCCGCCGTGGTAAGAAGAAAAACTTTATCCTAACTTATTAATTTGTAGAGAAATCAAAGACAGTAGAATGCTCATTCTACTGTTTTTTCGTAAATAAGAAAGACTATTTTATTTTTTCGCCGTAATCATGGTATAATAGCTCTAAGAACAAGATTATAAGGATAGAATTATGTCTGATAAAGATTTTGAGCAAATGCTGAAAGACTTGCGTCAACAATATTTAGAAAAACAAAGCGATACAGAAAGAGCAACTGTTTCTGATAAAGGCGAGATTTTTACTCCTGTTTCACAGGAAGAAAAAAGAAATAAGGTTCTTGAAGCACTTCATCTTCTTGAAGAGAAAAAGCTTTTCTTGTCTAATAAACTTGATGATTTACACCAGCAAGCAGCAAGCTATGAACAAATTTCAAAACTTAAGCATCAAATTGAAGCGCTTAAGCACAAACAAGCTCTACTAAAACAGAAGCTGGAATACATTGACAGCGGCGAATCTGACTTTGTAAAAAAAGAAAAACTGAAACGTCAGTTGACAGAACTTGAGTTGAAACGCTGTCGCGCCATTTTAAGTAAAAAAAGTTGCGACAAGATCGATCAGAAAATCAGTCAAAAAAAAGAACTTTTAAAAAAAATAAAGTGACCTTGTTCAGCTTATAATCTTATAAACTGTACTTTTTGTGTGGTTTTTTCTCTAAAATAGACAAAAGAAAGGAAAATTTGTGCTCCATACTATTTTTTATGTCATCGTTTTTCTTCTTGCTCTAGTTATTTCAAATATCATCAATAAAGTTTTCCCAAAACTGGCTCTCCCACTGATTCAAGTCGTGATTGGGCTGTGTTTGGGCTTTTTGGGTGCTTCAAAACTTTTGCAAGTTGACCCAGTGTTTTTCTTAGGCTTTATCATCGCGCCCCTGCTTTTTCGTGAAAGTGAGGAAGCAGATATCAAACATATCTTTAAGCATACGCGCACGATACTCATACTTATTTTTCCATTAGTTTTTATTACAACAATCGGTTTGGGTTATTTGACACACTTCTTTTATTTTTCAGTTCCCTTGGCTGCTTGTTTCGCTTTAGGGGCTTCTTTGGCACCGACAGATGCTATTGCGGTTGCTGCCTTATCTGAACGCTTTAACTTTCCAAAGCGTGTAATGAGCATCCTCACAGGAGAAGGATTGTTGAATGACGCTTCTGGTATCATTTCCTTTCAAATTGCTGTACTCGCCCTGACAACTGGCGAATTTTCGCTTGCCCATGCTTCTACTGACTTGGTTGTCTCTGCTATTGGTGGAGCTGCTGTTGGTTTCCTTCTTGTTTGGATAAAATCTTTTATTTTACGAATCCTTGAAGACGTAGATGCACGAGATGTTACAGGCTACCTTATCTTAGAACTTATGCTTCCTTTATCCGCGTTTTTAATTGCTGACTTGCTTGAAGTTTCAGGAATTATCGCTGTTGTTGTAGCCGGTGTTATGCAGGCCAATGGGCTAAAACGCACTACCCTTTTCGATGCTCAGGTAACAAAAGTAAAAAATACCATATGGGACTTGGTGACTTTTGTATTGAATTCAACAGTCTTTCTTTTCCTTGGTATAGAGCTGCATCAGCTGGTCTTTCCACTTATTGCAGATCCTCTCTACTCTACTTCTTCTCTCTTGTTAATGGTTCTTTTTTTAACAATAGGGCTCTTTATCCTCCGTTTTTCTCTACTGGCTATCTACTATCGCTATGTTTCTCTTCGACGCAATCAAGATTTTTCAGCCTACTGGAACGATATACTGCTGCTTACTTTTTCAGGTTCGAAAGGTACTGTAAGTATTGCTACTGTACTCCTGTTACCACGTACAGTTGATGTCCCTCATAGCTTAATCATCTTCCTCTGTGCTGCTGTCACAGCGCTCAGTTTTTTAACCGGACTCTTTGTCCTCCCCTTAATTGCAGCCAAGAAAGTCGTCAAAGTGGATAACATGGTTAAGATTTCAATCTTAGCGGATGTTGTGCGAGAGCTTGAAAATGACTTGAAACAGGTTCACAAAGAAAAGGCCCGGCTGGGCTATAATATCGCAATCGATAGCTATCAGGATCGCATCCAAAAACTCATTATAGAGCAAGAGAGTTCAAATACTTCTGTTGACTTTAACGAATTGCAACTTCTTATCGTTCGTCTTGAAGCCGAAGGGTTAGAGAATGCTTTGAGGCAAAATGAAATTTCCATGTATACTTATCGTACTTATCAGCGTTATCTCCACTCTATGGAGCAGTCTGTTGCCCATAATTTGGTTTCAAGTTTACAGTATGCTTCCGCTATTTCGATACGTGTCATTCATTTCCTCCTGTCAAGAATCATTCATCTGGACTTCAGTTTCCGAAAAACACGTCCAGATAATGCAATCACGCATCGGGAGATTACCGCACTATACTTCTCTAACACAAAGTTAGTCTTGCAAGCACTGGACAACTTGGAATCTGTTTATGATGAGCGCCTGATTCACTATCTTCAAGCAGAGCGCCTACGTTCTGCAGAGTTTGTCTCACGCGGAGGCTATATCACAGGGATTCTCCACCGCGCTCAACCCAATAATCTTAAGGAAATGATGCGTGCTTACTATTTAGAACGCAAGGCTATTTTTGAGTATGAATCGCGTGGTGAACTCACTATTGGCGAGGCAAAGGTTCTACGCCAGAATGTCAATACTTTAGAGGACTATTCTCTCGCGAGCAACCATCATACATTGCTTTATGATTTTATTGAAAAAAGACGTAAAAAAATTCAAAAGAAGGCGAATGATACGCTCTCTGTCCATGAATAAAAACAGCTTGGCAAGAAGTTTGCCAAGCTATTTTTATTTTTTTCGTCCCAAGAGGCGTACTCCTGCCAAGAGCCAAGAAATACTTGTCAAAATCAATGAAACAAGAAAGGCCATCTGCATGCCTTGTAAGAAGGTTTCTGGATAATCTGGTAAATAAGTCCTTACCGTATAACCAAGTTGACTCGACATGGATAGAAATAAGATTATGGTTGCTATAGATGTTCCTAAGACAAAAGCCATATTCCGGATTAAGGAGTTCACAGAGCCAGCAATTCCTAAATATTTCCGTTCCACTGTTTCCATAATCAAGGCATTATTGGGACTTTGGAATGCTCCCATTGAGGCTCCTTGAAGCAATAACACTGCAATAACCCACCATTGTGGGGAATCTACACGGATAAGGAGATAACCGATTTGTGAAAGTACAACGCCCGTAATTCCCACAAAAGTAATCACTTCCTTATCGATTTTATCTGCAAGTGCACCAGCAATAGGACTTACTAGCAGCATTGCCATAGGGTAGGCCATCATGATAAAACCTGCTGTCCCAGGGGAATAGTCCCGATAATCCTGCAAGTAAAAGGGAAGGAGAATGCTTGCAAACATTGCTACAGTAAAATTTAGCATTGACATCACGAGGCTCAAGGAAAAGAGCCTGTTCTTAAAAATGGCTAAATCAAGTAAAGGCTTGTCCTTCCGCCGTTCAGTAAAAATAAAACTGATAAAAAGAACGACTCCAAGCGCTACACTCAACAATATAAGAGGGTTAGTCCAGCCTAAGGCTTGTCCAAAATTCAAAGCCATAAACAAGAGAACAATGACCGCAGTCATCTGTAAACCACCTGACACGTCTACTTCACTTACAGAGCCTTGTTCCTCATCCTCTGGCAGAGCACGACTCCCAAAGATCCAAGCCACTATCCCTATCGGTACATTAATCCAAAAAATATAATTCCAAGAAGCAACTTGTAAGATTAAACCACCAAGTGCTGGTCCTGCTATAGAACCAACAGAAACGAACATGGAAGTGATTGACAGAGCACGCGCACGCCGCTCAACGGGGAAAACTTGAGCCACAATTCCAAAACTTGTAGCCATAAACATCGATGCGCCAATAGCCTGGATCACACGTGCAAAGAGTAAGAAAGGAAGCCCCAAGCCAAGATTTAAGCCCGCAAGCAGCGAACCAACAATAAAAATCGTCCAGCCCCATCTCGTAACCGTTGTCTTTCCAATCAAATCAGCCAGCCGCCCAAAAATAAGAATGACTGCACTAATAACGATTAAGTAAATAGTGACCACCCAAGTAATCTGGGCTGTCGATACATTCAGCTCACGTGCCATTGTCGGCAGTGCAATATTAACAATTGAACCGTCTAAGGTAGACATCAGTGTAAACAGACCAATGGTCAGAAGCACTTTTGTTCTGTTTTTCATTTGTTCCCTTTCTCTTCCTCTATGGAAAGGCTAAAAGCTTCATCCAATGATACAGTTACTTTCAAAAATCAAAGCAAGTCGTAAAACTCATCTGCTTCTTCTTTGTCCCAGTTTTCTCCTGTTATTTTACTCACCATAATGCCTTTAACTGCACGATCAACCATACCTTCAACATCCAAACGTTTTTCATAGGTCAGGACATTGTCCAGCTTTGGATTTGTTTTAGGGGATGGTGGTGCAAATACGGTACAGCAATCTTCAAAGGGCAAAATCGACAGGTTGAACGTATCAATTTTTTCGGCAATGTCAATGATTTCAATCTTATCCATTGTAACAACTGGACGAATCACCGGTGTACTCGTGACTTCATTAATCACAGACATTGAACCAAGAGTTTGTGAAGCAACCTGCCCCAAACTTTCTCCGTTAATGATTATTTTTCCACCCCGTTCTTCACGGATACGGTCAACCACACGCATCATAAAGCGGCGTGTCAAGGTCATCAAATATGCTTGTGGGACTTTGGCTTTTATTTCTTCTTGAATCTCCGTAAAAGGTACTTCTATAAAGGTAATCGTCCCACCAAATACCGTCAATTTTGCTGTTAAGTCCTTCGCCTTTTTCAAAGCTCCAGGACTGGTATAAGGGGGAGAGGCAAAGTGGACAGCCTCTATCTCTACACCACGTTTAAGCGCCAAATAACCTGCCACTGGCGAATCGATTCCACCTGAGAGCATCAAATGGCCACGTCCAGCAGTCCCAACCGGCATACCACCCGCACCTTTAACTGTTTCAAAGCTCAGATAGGCACCTTCGAGCCGAATTTCAACACGAAGTGTAATATCTGGCTTTTTCATCTGAACCTTTGCATACTCAAAATTATCAAATACAGCATCACCTAGAGTCATGTTTAACTCTGTTGAGTCTTGTTCAAAGCTATGGTCAGAACGCCGCGTAGCGATTTTGAAAGTCATTCCTTCATGATAAATTTCTTTCATCAGAGCAACCGCAGCTGCTTTTAGCCCCTCAATCGACTTTTCAACCTTAATAGAAGCAGAAAAGTTTTGGATCCCGAAGACCTTCATCAAACGTCTTGAGACTTCTTCATAGTCTGTACCGTTCAGTTCAATATGCGCACGATCACGCTGTGCAGTAATCTTCAAATCTGTCAAATCTGCAAGGACTTCTTTTATATTATTGGCCAAGCGATTGATGAAGAAACCACGGTTTTTTCCTTTTGTTGAGAGTTCGCCATAGCGAATCATAATTTCATCATATGCGATAGTCATTGTTTAATCTCCTACTTGCTTCTGTCCAAATAATCGTCAAAATTTGAATAATGTTCCAGTATGCTGCCATACTTTGTTAAGCTATTTCACCATATTTGTAAGTTTTTCAATTTCAGCAATCAGTTTCTGACGAAGAAGCTTATGTTTTTTATCTGTATATTGGTAGCGGTCATCCGTCCAGTGCGATTTATCATAAAGCCATACTGGCATTTTCCTTCGCTCTTCTGATTCACTCGCATATCTTGGAAACACATGTGCATGCAAATAGGCATCCGTATTTCCAAGAATATCATAGTTGATACGCAAGGGTTCGCAGACATTGATTATCGCATCGCCAACAATGCTCATCTCTTTCAAAAACTGAGTTCTTTCTTCAATTTCCATATCATTCAATGAATAATATTTTTCTTTCGGTAACAGTACACAATATCCCTCAAGAAATTGCGTGTCACCTATCGCAACATAACTTGCTTTAAGTTCTGCAATAATCATCGGATTTGTTCCGTTGGCCGCCGATTCAATCCTGTCTTTTCGCCAATCCATAACTTCCCCCCTCTAATCTACATCATTGAGTATATTATATCATTTTAGATATTTATTTATCTAAGCCAATAATAAACGTATCAGAATAAGCGCGACTCCTACTTGAAAGAGAAGGACGACCAAACCATAAATTGCTAACTTTCTACCCGCTCGGATAAATTCCACCAAATTTAGGCGCAGACCAATTGCTGCTAGCGCAATAACTTCACACCAGCTACTGATAAAACGTGCAGCTTCTGTTATAAACCTGGGAAACTGAAGTATAGTATCCAAGCTACAAAAAATAACAAATCCCAAAACATACCAGGGGAGAAAGGCTTGGCGTTTTATCTTTAAGTGCTCCTCTGCCTGCTGTTTCAAGCCCCCTTCCGATTGACGTACTTGGTAGGAAAAATAGAGCACAACAAAGACCAGCATGATGATCCGCATAATTTTAAATAATGTTGCCATAGTGGTTGTTCCTAAATTCACCATGGTCGCCGAAGCTACAACTTGACCAACCGACTGAATCGTCCCACCAATCAAAGCCCCACGTAAAAAGTCGTTTTCTCCCAATAACCAAGTTCCTAAGATGGGCAACAGAAGCATTAAAAAGGTTCCCATCAAGTTCACCATAGTTATTGCAGTACGCTTATCCTTATCCTCTGCACCAATGACTGGCTCAACTGCCGCAATAGCCGAGGAACCACAAACAGCATTTCCTGAAGCCATAAGTGCATTTACTTTAGATGAAAAGCCTAGTTTTTTCCCGATAAACATGACAAAGACAATTGTAAGCACCATTTGTAAAAGAATGAAACTCATTCCCTTCCAACCTAACTCTTTTATCGTTTGAAAGGTCACCGTGGCTCCTAAAAACATCACCGAAAATTCTAGGAGCTTCTTTTCTGACCATGCTGTCCCCGCAAAAAGGATGGGTTGCTTAAAATAAATATTTCCTAAAACAATGCCTAATAAAATAGCAATGGTTGCTGCGCCTAGTCCTTTAAAAACAAATAGATTCAAAACATAGCTCATCAGTGCAACTGCAAAACTTAGCCCCAAGCCTGGTACGATATTTTTATTTAGCATGAAAACTATTATAGCAAAAACAGGGAGTGATTTGTGGGCCTGAATCCTCTAGGAGATAGCATCAGGGGCATTGACAACAATATCTGGCCTACTCTTGTATAAGTTTCATCCCCTAATTAGTTAAGAAACTCTGTTCAAAAAAACGTCAGAATGTTGAATTTATCATTCTGACGTGTGTGTTTGTATTTTTTGCTTATTTTTTCAAATGGTAGTTGTAGCTGGCAAGAATAATGTCCTCGTGGGAATTCAGGTAATAACGCAAGCGTAAGCCTGTCTGGTTGTGGAAAATATTTTGCCAGGGTTTCGATGGAATAAATGTCGGAATCAAGACTGTTGTTGTATAGTTATGTGCCTTAGCTTGTTTTGCAGCCAAGTTGATAAAGCGAACAGCTGGGGTGATGATGCTACGGTAACTTGTATGCACGACTGTCAGCTTAATATCTGGAAAAGTTTCATTGAAATCTCTTTCAATTTCTGCTTCTTTTTCCGTATCTTCTTTTGTCGACACGTGGAGAGCAATGAGATAATCCCCTACAGAACGCGCATAGTTAATCGCCCCGATATCTACATTTGTCACATTTCCAACCAGAACAATCACTGTATTTCCATCAAACTTATGTTCTGCTGTTTCTTTACGCAAGCGTAATTGCTCTGCCACATTCATATAATGATTATGAATACGGATAAAGCAGAAAATCAAAAGCGGCAAAACGACAAAGAAAGGCCAAATTTCAGAAACACGGAAAATCAGCAGTATCATAACAACAACAAAGGAGATAAGAGCTCCAATGATGTTTGGAATGGAGTGCAAGAGGAACTTGTTTCCCAGTTTCTTACGCCAGTGCACAACCATACCAACTTGCGCGAGAGTAAAGGGCGTGAACACACCGATAGCATAAAGAGGAATCAGCCTATCTGTTTGCCCATCGAAGATAAACAGGAGGATAACTGCACCTATAGCAAGGCTAATGATACCATTTGAGTAGCTCAAACGCGTACCACGCGCCGTGAACAAATGCGGCATATATTTTTTCTTAGCCATATTAAAAGCAAGCATCGGGAAAGCTGAATAACCTGTGTTTGCTGCTACTGCTAAAATCAAAGCTGTTGCAATTTGGAAAATAAAGAAGAAAGCATGGCCAAAAACACTGTCTCCAAAGATTTTTTGTGCCATCTGTGCAATGATGGTTACATCAGCACGTGGTGTCAAGCCTAACCAATAGGCAAAGAAGATAACACCACTAAAGAAAGCTGCCAAAATAATACCCATCATCACCAAAGTTTTGGCGGCATTTTTTTCCTTCGGCTGCTTAAAGAAAGGTACAGCATTAGAAATGGCTTCTACCCCTGTCAAAGACGAAGAACCTGTGGAGAAAGCTTTAAGCAAGAGGATAAGTGAAATACCGCCAACTGTTGTTCCGATATGCGCAGGTGCTTGATAAGGCAAGCTGCCTGCGAAGATGCGAAAGATACCCACGCCTAGGAGAGCGACAGTTGCAAGGATAAAGGTATACACAGGAATCATCAGAAAGGCGGCCGACTCACGAAGGCCTCTCAAGTTCATCAGCATAAGCAATAAGGCCAACCCTACTGCAATTTGTAAATTGTACTGATGAAGTTCTGGTAAAGCTGAAGTAATTGCATCTGCACCAGAAGCTGTAGATACAGCAACAGTTAACATATAGTCAACCAGTAGTGAACCCCCAGAAATCAGGCCCGGAATCGTCCCAAGATTCTCTGTTGAAACCAAGTAAGCGCCACCGCCTGACGGATAGGCATGAATAACTTGTGTATAGCTTCCAATCAAGGCAAACAGTAAAACCAAGATAATTAAGGCAATAGGTACAGAATACCAAGAAGCACTTGCCCCTACGGCTACGAGTACTAAAAGAATTTGCTCAGGTCCATAAGCGATTGATGACAAGGCATCTGACGATAGCATGGCCAAAGCCTGTAATTTGGTCAGCAAATGCGAATCACCTACGGTAGATTTTAAAGACTTACCAATTAAAAGCTCTTTGACTTTTTTCAAAACGCAACTCCTATAGAATAAATAAAATCTTTAAGTTGGATTTATCTGGCTTAATTCAGTCTAGGCTTGACTTCCCTAGCATAATACTGCCTCTCCAATATAACTCAACCATTGTAGCATTTTTTTATTGATTTTAGTAGTATTTTTATGTTTGATTTCAGTAACAAATGCATATCAAGAACAGCTTGCTCACAGACATACAGCTCCTTATACTTTCGTGCCAAATTTTTGAAAAACTTGTGTTGCAAAAACTGGCTCTATCTTTGGCCTAAAACATTTTTCAAAAACATGTTTATGGGCTATCAAAAGCAGTAAAATTATGCTAAAATATGAATGATATAAACTTTTTTTATAGGAGAAAACATTTTGGCTGAAATTATTGAAGAACTTAATGACCAAATGAAGGTACGGCGTGAAAAAATGGAAGCACTGCGCGAGTCAGGTATCGATCCATTCGGACACCGGTTTGTTCGTACACATAACTCTGCAGAACTACATGCGAAATACGATGAAAATACTAAGGAAGAATTACAGGAAAAAGACTTGCATGCAACAATCGCAGGTCGTCTGATGACAAAGCGCGGTAAAGGTAAAGTGGGATTTGCTCATCTCCAAGACCGCGAAGGGCAAATTCAGATTTATGTGCGTAAAGATGAGGTGGGTGAAGAAAACTATCAAATCTTCAAACAAGCTGACCTCGGTGATTTCCTGGGTGTTGAAGGGCAAATCATGAAAACAGATATGGGTGAGCTTTCCATTAAAGCCAGCAAACTGACTTTCTTGTCCAAAGCACTTCGCCCATTGCCAGAAAAATTTCATGGCCTTACAGATACGGAAACACGTTACCGTAAACGTTACTTGGACTTGATTTCAAACAAAGAAAGCTTCAACCGTTTTGTTACGCGTTCTAAAATCATCAGTGAAATCCGCCGCTATATGGACGGACGAGGTTATCTTGAAGTTGAAACACCTGTTTTAAACAATGAAGCCGGCGGTGCTGCTGCCCGTCCATTCTATACACACCACAACTCATTAAACATTGATATGGCGCTCCGTATTGCGACAGAATTGCACTTGAAACGCTTAATCGTTGGTGGCATGGAAAAGGTTTATGAACTCGGTCGTGTCTTCCGTAACGAAGGAATGGATATGACACACAATCCTGAGTTTACAACCATGGAATCCTATGAGGCCTATGCTGATTTTGATGACATTATGGACTTGACTGAAGGTATTTTCCAGCATGTTGCCCACACTGTGCTTGGTAAAGATATTATTGAGTATGATGGTAAAGAAATCAACGTGGGTGGCAAGTTTGCCCGTGTCCACATGGTTGATGCAATCAAAGAGCAAACAGGGGTAGACTTCTGGAAAGACATGTCCTTTGAAGAAGCTGTTGCTTTAGCTAAAGAACATGATATCTATGTTGAAAAGCACTTTACAAGTGTCGGACACATCATTAATGAATTCTTCGAAAAATATGTTGAAGATACATTGGTTCAACCAACATTTGTTTTTGGACATCCAAAAGAAATTTCACCATTAGCTAAAATGAATGAAGAAGATCCTCGTTTTACAGATCGTTTTGAACTCTTCATCAACGGTAAAGAATACGCAAATGCTTTCTCTGAGCTCAACGACCCTATCGATCAGTTGGAACGTTTTGAAGCACAGGCTAAAGCAAAAGAACTTGGTGACGATGAAGCAACTGGCGTGGACTATGACTATGTAGAAGCCTTGGAACACGGTATGCCACCAACAGGGGGGTTAGGCATTGGTATTGACCGTCTCGTCATGCTCTTCACTGGAACAACATCTATCCGTGATGTCCTCCTCTTCCCAACAATGAAATAAAAAGAAAAATCCAGTTTTTTTAGCTGGATTTTTTCCAATCACACAGTATATTTAGATTAAGAGAATAAAATGCTAAGAATATCTCAAATAAAAACTTCCATTGATAATCCGGTGGAAAAAGTGAAAGAACTCCTCTTGAAAAAATTAAAAATTCAAGAGTCCGACTTGATAAGCTATCGCATTTATAAAGAATCGATTGATGCCCGACATCGTGGAGAAATTAACTTTATTTACACCGTTGATGTTGAAGTTAAAAATGAAGTAAAAATCCTCAAAAGAAAAATCAAAAATGTTTCTCCCTCACCAGATTTAAAGTATAAAAATCCCCAACCAGGCACTGAACCTATGGCTCATCGCCCTCTTGTTATAGGTTTTGGTCCAGCTGGGATGTTTTCTGCTCTCCTTTTGGCTCAAATGGGTTACCGCCCAATCGTTTTAGAACGCGGGCAGAAAGTTGAAGAGCGTGTAAAAGCCATTGAGAGCTTCTGGAAGGAGGGGAAGCTCAATCCTGCTTCAAACGTTCAGTTTGGCGAAGGTGGAGCAGGGACCTTTTCTGATGGAAAACTCACCTCTCGTGTCCGGGACCTACGCGGTCGTAAAGTCTTAGAAGAATTTGTCAAGGCGGGTGCACCAGAGGATATTCTCTATAAAGCTCATCCCCATGTTGGTACAGACTTGCTCCGTGATATTGTAAAGAATATTCGTGAACAAATTATCGCTCTTGGTGGCGAGGTGCTTTTTGACAGCCAGGTTGCCTCCTTCCTCATTGAAAAGAATAAACTTCAAGGCATCGTTCTAAAAAATGGGCAGAAAATCTTCTCCAATCACGCCGTTTTAGCTATTGGGCACAGTGCACGAGATACTTTTTCAGAACTTTATGACAAGGGGATTAACATGACAGCCAAACCCTTTGCCGTCGGTGTACGTATCGAACATCCTCAAAGCCTGATTAATAAAGCTCAATACAAAGAATTTGCTAAACATCCACGGCTTGGAGCAGCCGAGTATCGATTGACACATAAGGCAAGCTCTGGGCGCGGCGTTTATACTTTCTGCATGTGCCCAGGAGGTCTTGTTGTACCAGCAGCATCTGAGGAGGGACGACTGGTCACAAACGGGATGAGCGAGCACGCCCGTTCTGAGGAAAACGCCAATAGCGGTCTTTTGGTTCAAGTCTTCCCCGAAGATTTTGGAAAAGACCATCCTCTGGCAGGTGTAGAATTTCAACGTCAACTTGAGGAAAAAGCCTTTGATTTAGGAGGCAAAAACTACAAAGCTCCTGCTCAACTGGTGGGCGATTTCCTTGAAGACAAAGCTTCAACTCAGACAGGTGAAGTTACCCCTTCTTATGCACTAGGCGTTACCCCTACTGATCTCCGTCAACTTTTCCCTGAATATATCACTTCTTCGATAAAAGAAGCACTTCTTGGATTTGATAAAAAAATAGAAGGTTTTGCCATGCCTGATGCTGTTATGACTGGCGTAGAGTCGCGTTCATCTTCACCTGTCCGCATTAACCGTGATGAAGAAAGCTTCCAGTCCCTTTCGACAGAAGGGATTTACCCTTCTGGTGAAGGTGCTGGCTTTGCCGGTGGTATCGTTTCTGCTGCTATTGACGGTCTCAAGTGTGCCGAGCAAATGATTTCTACTTTTGCCCGACCATAAAAAAGAAAAAAGCATGATTTCTTTAAACTCAGAAATCATGCTTTTTTAAGCTTCACTATCAAACGTTACGAGTACACTAATATTAGCATTCAAACATAGGCATAACTTTTTTTAATTCTCATAACTGATCAGCCCTTCCAAATCTAATTTCACATTTTCTAAATCATCAAGAATTCCTGTATGAGAAACATTCAAAATATAGCTTTCTTTCCTCACCATGTCTAAAATCCGAAAAATTTCTTGCAAGCTTTTTCTATCAATATGCTCAAAAGCTTCATCGAATAACATAATCTTACATGAAGCCAAAACAGTAGCTATAAACGCTAACTTTTGCTTCGTACCTTGAGATAAATTCTTAACCAAAGTATACTCAAACTCTTTCATACTCAGATCTTCCATCATTTTTTGAGATACTTCCATATTGCTCTTTATTTCTCTTCGGTATAGACGCAAAATATATTCTACAAATTCAATACTTTTCAAAAATTCATAGCCAAAAAAATCCGAAGTCAGTTTTACAATTTCAAAATTTTTCTTTACGTCAATCTTTTCTGTACCAATAGAGGCTGTGAATTCTTCAACTCTTAATTCTCCATTTAAGGCAGATAAAAAGCTGCTTTTTCCTATTCCATTTTTCCCAACAATATTTGTGATAATTCCTTTTGAAATTGATGTTTCTAAAAAAGGAATGACCACCTTTTGTCCTTGGTATAAGTTTTTTACTTTGATATAAAATCTAGTATTTCCCATAAATCACCCCCATGATAAGTCCAGCTAAAAATATTATTGCACATGAACCAAAAAATATTAAAGCAAATATGTTTTTCTTCTTTTTACTAAAAAATTTCAAAAAAAGATGACTAGCATAAAGAAAAGCTATGCTGAGTGATAACAATGGCCAAATATTCATATTTTTTTCTCTCCTCCCAGTTGTACTATTGCTTTTCCAAACAAATAACTTGTAAACAAAATGAATATTGCAATATAAACTTTTATAAAGAACATCTCTGAAATATCAAGGTCTTCCGCCTTATTGACAATCTGAGTTAGACCTATAAGAACCAATAATGCCAAGTAAATGAACGGATTGTATGCTGCTTTTACAGACATTGTTTTGTCAATGGCCAAAGATTGATAATCTATCAAAATCGTACTTTCTTGTATTAAGGATAATACCAAACTGATAGGAACAGAAAGTAGAAAAAGTGTCCGTTCACTGATCAGTATCAAAAATAAAATGAGCATAGGAAAACTAATGAGAAAAAGAGTGAAATTTTTTTCAAGTAATTTGAAGAAAAAATTTTTA
>NZ_DKXK01000001.1:0-82862 GCF_002492185.1 Lactococcus sp. UBA7128 | reverse complement strand
AAATGGCAATAGATTTTTCATCTACTACCATAGATTATACAGAAGCATTATTTTTTAGTTCACTTAACAACCATAACATTACAGTTTGCATGATTAATAACATAGGCAGTTGTTGAGCCCACCAGCAGCCGGTCAAATGCTCCCTTACCAGTAACACCGATGACGATTAAATCAACATCATGTTCTTGGCTAAAGTCAATAATTTCTTTCTTAGGCGAACCCTCCACACGATAAGTCTTGAACTCAACCTGTTTCTTAATGATGTCAGCAGCTCTATCTATAATTGCTCGTGCTTGCTCCTCTAGGTTTTCAAGAATAAGCGGTGCACCATAGGTTGAGCCATAAAGTCGAATATCGTCTTTAACATGTAAAACAAGGAGTGAAGTTTCATTTTCTTTAGCTATCTTAACAGCTTCACGCACTGCCTTATCAGATTGTTCAGAGCCATCTACTGCGACCATGATATTTTTGTATTGTTTTTCCATAGAGTCCTCCCTTATTTTAAAATTGTCAATTTAACTTTTCTATATCTATATTTTAAAACAAAAGGACAGAAAAAGACACTAATAGAGTTAAAATAAAATCCGATTTTTCTTTTATTTTATAGGTCTTGTAATTTCAAATGTTTCACCTAAAGCTGTATAAGCTCTTCCAGACAGACGAGCGACAGGATCTAATGCCTCAGCTTTAATATAAAGTTTCTCCTCGTCAATAACCGTGTCATCTACCAGTATATTTTTGACTTCTAAGAGCATAAGGTGGCTGGTTTTTCCTACAGGTATATGCTTGTGAAGTATCACTTCTAGTCGAGCCTTAGCGTTTGCGATAGCTGGTACCTTAACTTCTTATGATTCTGTCAAATTGATTCCAAACTTTTCAACTTCACTTTCATTAGCTGCAAGCGGTGCTGACGTTTTATTCATTGCTTCAACATTATCAGTGTTGACCAAATGAATAACCCCCTCTTCCCTTTCCAAAAGATTTCTGACAGAATCCTTCATCTCCGTCATCGCAATAGAGACAATGACTGGCTCCTTAGAAACTACATTAAAAAAGCTAAAAGGAGCAGCGTTGACAAGTCCTTGACTATTTTGCGTTGTTAGCCACGCAATAGGTCTTGGGACAACAAGACCAGATATAAGCTTATAGGCTTCCTTACTGTTCATATCCTTTGTTTTAAATGTCTTCATCTTCTCTCCTCTAAACCGTTTTTTAATTTTTCCATAGATTGTGATACTTTTCTTTTCACGTTTCAATGCCAAAAATGGCACAGATGTGCCATTCTCTCCTTCTTCATCTCTAAAATAGAGAGAATGGCAAGATATAAATAACCGTAACAGAGTAAATTAAGTCTCCAACTTTTTCGTTTACAAATGTAAATTCATTTTATTATACCATCTTCTCAATAATTTTCAAAAATATTGTACTTCAAAAGTTCTCTTCTCACTCAGATATAAAGTTTCTAAACTTTAAAATAATTCAATAAAAGTTGGCAAAACAAGAAGTCTATCACCGTGTCTCGGTACTGCGTTTCTTTCATTTTACCTAACAAAAGGTTAAGAATTTTTTCTTTTTCACGGTAAGTTTCTACCAAGAGGCCTTTCCGAAAGAGAGCATGTTCTTCCTGAGAAGCAAATTCAGCATGCCTAACAAGTCGTTTTTTTAGTGTGAGAGCTTGTTCTTCTAAAGCTGCATGTCGCGTAATATTTCTAAAAATTTCTTCTAGATATTGAATAACCTCGATAAGAAATTCCTTCTCAAGAATAACCTTTTTGCCTGCCCCCATCAGCTCCTTTTCCCATAGAGCTAAGATTCTTGAAGAAGCTGAAGTAAATAATAAACTGAACTGGCTAATATCTTCTGTACGCAAATAAAAGAGATAGGCAAGCTGTAGAGGATAGGACAAACGATAAAGTTCAACGTTACTCTTCTCATTTCCATAGGGTATCGCGGAAGAATAGCTCGTGTTGACAAACTCAAAATGCTGCTTTAGCACATGGGCAATCATTTCACGAATCATTTCATCATTTGAGGCAAGGGGTAAATATAAGCTTGCTTGCATGGCAGAGCGCTGAAGCCACTTTGTTGAACTTCCTTGCAACAATTGACACGCTCTATTTTTTTCTTTGTTTTCCAAATAATCAACCAGGGGATCTTTAAAGCAATTTCTAAATACAATCGCCCATTCAGGATTAATTTCTTCACTCAGAGTTTCGATTCGAAAAATCGATTTTCTACTTTCCATCGATAATCTAATCGTGTGCATCCTCTTCCTCCCTGTTATCATTTTTATTTTCTATATCTGCAAACTTGATATTTCCGTTAGGCTTTCTAAAATGTCATCTGTCAGAATTGTGATGTGTCCCATTTTTCTGCCTGCTTTTGCTTCTAATTTCCCATAATCATGAATGTGCCATTCTGGGTGTTCACGGTTTATTTTTTCAACTTTAGTAACATCCTGACCTAAGATATTTATCATAATCGCCTTTTTTAAAAGACGAGGCTCGGGCAATTTTTCACCCAGTATGCCTTTGATATGTAAATCAAATTGTGAAAAATCGCAGGCTTCTATCGTGTAATGACCTGAGTTATGGGGACGCGGAGCAAGTTCATTAACATAAATATCCCCTGACTCTGTAAGAAACATTTCAACACAAAGCGTTCCTGAAAGCTGGAGCTTTTTTCCTATTGCTAGAGCTAAGTGTTCTGCTTTTTCGCTTATTTCAGAAGAAACTAGTGCAGGAGCAACCGTACGGTGCAAAATATTGTTGACATGCTCGTTTTGACATAAGGGAAAGGTAACAAAATCTTTACCATTTCCACTTATAATAATCGAAATTTCATAAGAAAAATTAACGAAGTCCTCCAAAACACACTCGGCACTGTCTGCTAATTTTATTGCCTCTTTCAAATCCTCGTCACTCTTTAAGACAACTTGCCCATGCCCGTCATAGCCTCCTGTTGTCGTTTTAAGAACTTGTTTCTTGGTCACCTTTTTTGGAAGGTCTTGAGCATCACAAACCAGCTTCCATGGTGCTATCATCACCTCACACTCTTCTAAAAACTCTTTTTCTAATTTACGGTTCTGCGTGATTTCCAACAATCTGATACCTTGCGGAATGTCTACACATGTTTCTAATTCATACAGTGCTTTTGATGATACATTTTCAAACTCGTAAGTTATTAAATCACAAGCGTAGGCTAGTTTTAGAAGCGCATCAACATCATCGTAATCAGCAATAAGCAACTCGTCCGAACATTTTGCTGCGGGACAGTTCGGATTAGGGTCTAAAGTAATTACTTTATGACCCATATATTGTGCAGAGATAGCCATCATCTGCCCTAACTGACCACCGCCAATAATTCCAATTGTTTTTTTCTTATGTTGCATATTTTCATTATAGGTCATTTTTCTTCTTTCCCCTACTCTTTTTTGGATAGTTTAAAAATAAATCCGTTAATTATACGGATTTTTATTTACTAATATAGAATTATTTTTACAAATATTACACTAACTTTTAAAACATAAGTTTACAGTAGCTTTTTGGTCGATGCCACAGATATTTCTGCAGCATTTTCCCTGTATTTTTTTAATTTTTTAGCCAAGCTTTGATTACCCAGCGCCAAAATTTGAACTGCATAGAGTCCTGCATTTTTGGCGCCTGCTGTTCCTATAGCCATGCTAGCAACAGGTACACCACCTGGCATCTGTACTATAGAGTAAAGACTATCCAAGCCTGATAAGACACGAGACTGGATTGGCACACCAATCACGGGAAGTAACGTCATCGAAGCAACCATTCCCGGTAAGTGAGCTGCACCTCCAGCTCCTGCAATAATTACCTTATAGCCTTGCTTTTCTGCATTTTTGGCAAAATCCAACATTATTTCTGGTGTCCGATGTGCCGATACTACTTTTTTATCAAACGCTATACCAAATTCTTCCAAAATTTGTGTACTTTGCTTCATTGTTTCCCAATCTGAAAGAGATCCCATAATAACTGCAACTTCTGACATTCTTATACTCCTTTATTTCCAATATCTGTTCGGTAAAACATCCCTTCATTGTCTAAACTGTCTAACTTTGTATACAATACCTTCTGAACGCTCCTTATATCTGTTCCTGTTTCCGTAGCCATATACACACGTCCCCCACTTGAAAACAGTTGTCCATTTCTTTCGACAACGCCGGCATAAAAGCAATTTAAACCAGACAAATCAGGCAAGGCAACACTTCCTGTTGAAGTATTAGGATAACCTTGATTCGCCACGACTACTCCTAAAGTGATTTCATCTGTATTCCACATCAACTGCGGCTCTCTGCCTTCTAAAATGTCTATTATATTTTCAGCAAAATCGCTCCTTATTGTCTCCAAAACCACTTGTGTTTCTGGATCTCCAAACCGAGCATTAAATTCAATTGTCTTTACACCTTGCGCCGTCCATATTAACCCTGCATAAAGCACTCCTGTGAAGGATTTGTTTTCAGCCCTTAATCCAGCAATCGTTGGTTCAACAATCCTCTCTAAAGCTTCTTGAACAATACTTTCTGGAATATGAGGTACTGGCGCATATGCCCCCATTCCTCCTGTGTTAGGACCTTGATCCCCATCAAAGGCCCGCTTATGATCCTGAGCAATAGGCAGCGGGTATATCTTACCCTTATGAACCAGACTAAAGAGAGAAAATTCCTCCCCTTCAAGATATTCCTCCACAACTGCTTTTGCCTCAGTCATCTGGAAAATGTCCCTTAAAGCCTCTCTTGCTGTTTCTAAGTCCATTGCTACAGTAACACCCTTACCCGCAGCCAATCCATCGGCCTTAATGACAATAGGAGCTCCTTTTTTCTCAACATAGTTTAGAGCTTCTTCCAAGTCTAAAAAGCTTTCATAGTCTGCTGTTGGCACACCGTATTTTTTCATAATAGATTTAGCAAAGCTCTTGCTTCCTTCAATCTGTGCCGCATCAGCTCTTGGACCGAATATACGCAAGCCTTCTTCTAAAAATACATCAACGATACCGTTCATTAGTGCCGTTTCCGGTCCGACAAAAGTCAAATCAATCTCTTCTTTTTTAGCAAAACCAGCCAAAGATTGACTATCAAGTTCGGAAATAGCCACTGTTTTTAGTTTTTCTTCTGTCATTCCGACATTTCCTGGGCAAATAAAAACTTTATCCACCTTTTCACTTTGAGCAAATTTTCGCGCAATTGCATGTTCACGCCCACCTGAACCAACGACTAAAACCCTCATATTACCTCACTTTCTTTCTCACCTCTATCTTAAAATATTTAGATAAAAAGAAAAAGCCCTAGAGGACTTTTTAAATATATTCTTGTTCAAACGTTCGGAATTATCAAGAGAGGACAGGTAAAAAAGGGATTTCCAATAAATCTTCAATCTCACAGTCTGGCACCAACTCTTCTTGAGTACTTAAATGTTTCGGGTTATACCAAATCGTTTTTATTCCAGCATTTTTCCCACCTAAGATATCTGTTGTTAGAGTGTCACCAACGATTGCGAAAGCTTTCTCCTCCGCATGGTCAATATGATCGAAAACATAATCAAAGAATTCTTTTGACGGTTTGTGTTTTCCAATTTCCTCACTAATAAAAATGTCTTTGAAATATCGCTCAATACCGGACTCTAAAATGCGTGGACGTGATACTTTAGATGTGCCATTACTGACGATATACATTTCTCTTTTTTCCTGTGCCAGTCTATCCAAAAGTTC
The DNA here is from genome assembly GCF_002492185.1 of Lactococcus sp. UBA7128. NCBI lineage: Bacteria > Bacillati > Bacillota > Bacilli > Lactobacillales > Streptococcaceae > Lactococcus > Lactococcus sp. UBA7128. Next base: position 77,129 of record NZ_DKXK01000001.1, on the reverse strand, counting down.
TTTAGCATGAAAAATGAGTTCATGCCCTTGTGCAAGATAACGCTGATAAGTAGCATCAACGGCAGAAGCATCGTACACTTTGGTTACACCCAAGGCCCTAAAAGCTTTGGCAAAACGTGTGGTAAGCAGTTCTTCACGACTGATTTCTCCTGCTTCGTGACTGCGCCACAAGGCTTTATTTTCGCGCGAATAGATAGCCCTATTTTCCTTTGTATCTTCAATATGATACTGTTCAAAAATTTTTCCCAAAGCCATATATTCTGCCTTATCAAAATCAAGAAGCGTATTGTCTATATCAAAAAGTAGTACAGTCATTTTCTCTCTTCCTAAAAAATATATGAATCTAGTTTAACGATTTGTTGAAATTTTTTCAACAAAAGAGTTTTTTCATGAAAATAAGGCAGCACTACTTTGCCAATAAGGCTACAGATTGATATGGGGCAAGTGTTTCGCTCTCATATGAACCATAATTATTGACAAAAACTTCTGCTTTTTCAAAGCCTTGAGGAATTTTAAAATTCACACTATGATTTGCAAAATTATTAAGAACGAGCAGACGCTGTTCACCATATTCACGAACAAAGGCATAAATGTGCTCAGCGTCCTCAAGTGCAGGTTTGTAACTTCCTTCAGAAATGATTTTTTCAGACTTGCGTAAATCAATCATTTTCTTATAGAATTTGTAGATTTCTCCATCCTTGTCTTTTTTCACATTGATATCTGTATGTTTTCCAACTTTAAGCCAGGGCTCGCCTCTTGTAAAGCCTGCATTTGTACTATTGTCCCACTGCATCGGTGTTCGTGAATTGTCTCGAGACTTGATGCTGACTATGTCAAAGGCTTCTTCTTCTGATTTTCCTTGCTTTATCAGCATTTCATAAGCGTTTCGTGCCTCTACATCTTTGTAATCTGCTACAGAATCATAGTCTGGATCTATCATTCCAATTTCTTCTCCCATATAAATGAAAGGTGTCCCTCGACTAAGATGAATTGAAGCTGCGAGCATCGTTGCCCCTTTCACTCTAAAATTCTTCACATCAACAAAACGGTTAAGGGCGCGGGGTTGATCATGATTATTCCAGAAGTTTGCATTCCAGCCTCCTCCTTTCCCCATTTTTTCTCCCCACTCATGGAAAAGATGCTTCAGCATTTGAAAGTTAAAGGGAGCTTTGGTCCACTTATTTCCGTCTTTATAGTCCGTTTTAAGATGGTGAAAATTAAAGACCATACTTAGTTCTTTTCGTTCAGGTTGCGTATAGAGAATACTGTTCTCAATCGTTGTCGAGCTCATTTCACCCACTGTTATGGCATTCTCATCCTGACCAAAAGTCTCTCGATTTAACATTTGGAGATATTCATGCGTGATCGGCTTATCTGTATACTCAAATTTCCCCTCAAACTCTGGATTGTTTTTAAGAATTTTATCTTTTCCGATTACATTAATCACATCGAAACGGAAACCGGAAATTCCTTTTGAGCGCCAAAAATTAACGACTTTGAACAACTCTTGACGTACATTTTTATTGCGCCAATTTAAGTCAGCTTGAGTCACATCATACAGGTGAAGATAATATTTTCCTGTATCGCCAAAAGGAGCCCAGGCGCTGCCACCAAATTTAGAGCGCCAATCTGTAGGTTGGTCTCTTAAAATAAAGAAATCTTGGTAGTATTTATCACCAGCTAAGGCCTTTTTAAACCATTCATGTTCTGTTGACACGTGGTTCAAAACCATGTCCAGCATAAATTCAATACCCAACTTTTTCCCTCGAGCAATCATTTGGTCAAAATCTTCAAAATCACCGAATACAGGATCGATATTCATATAATCAGAGATATCATAGCCGTTATCTTTTTGAGGACTAGGGTAAAAAGGATTGAGCCAAATCATATCAATTCCCAACTCTGCCAGATAGGGCAATTTTTCCGTGACTCCTCTGAGGTCACCGATACCATTTCCTGTTGTGTCTAAAAATGATTTAGGATAAATCTGATAGATGACTTTCTCACTTAATGTCATAATCTTCTTCCTTTGTTCTTTATTTATTTATAGCTGATTTAAATACGTTTTTCTTTTCAAGACCTGTTCCCATTGTATCTGAGTCTTTGAAACCAAAGAACCACACCAATGTCATTGAAACAACGATACACACTGCTGTTGCAATCCAGAAAACAATGAAGTTATTCGGGTTACCTGCAGCATGCGTCAGTGGATTTGTCGTAGCCGCAAAGTTAGGGAAACCAATAAGTGAGCCGGAGAAGCCATACATATGCAAGTCTAAGAGACCTGCTACAGCTGCACCTGCTGCTGCACCGATTGAACTCATAATAAATACGCGCATATACTTCAAGTTAATACCGTACATGGCTGGCTCTGTTACACCACAGAAAGCCGAAATAGCCGCAGGCAATGCTAAACCTTTAAGACTTTGCTGACGTGTTTTGAGGAAAACAGTTAAAGCTCCTGCACCTTGTGCTAACATTGTGAAGGAAACAATCATATTAATATTTGATTCTCCCGTTGTCACAATTTGCTGTGTCAAAATAGGAATAACGAGCCAGTGAAGACCAAAGATAACCAAAACTTGATAAAGACCACCAATAATTGCTCCTGCTATAGTGAGGTTAAGGTTAATCAAACCAGTAATAACCGAAGCAAGTGCTGATGAAACAATACTAATCACAGGCCCTACCAGCAATAGAACCAATGAAGCAACGATAAAGAAAGTAATCATTGGTACAAAAATTGAACGAAGTGCCAAAGGCATATGCTTTTTAAGCCAAGAACCAATAGGTTTTGCTAACCAAGCAGCTACAATGATAGGGAAGATGGTGTAGGCATAGTTAGGAAGACTCACTGGGATGTTAAAATAACTTGTATTAAAGGTAACACCAAAGAACTCCATAACAACAGGAGCTTTTCCTGCAACAATCTCACCATTTTGAATAATATTTGGTGCTGCCACAAGACCTTGTAATGCAGGGTGGATCATAAAGCCACCTACCGCAGCGACAACGTAAGGGTCTGACCCTAGCTGTTTTGCAGCCGCGTAGCCAACTAAAACCGGCAAGAAATAGAACGGCGCCATTGCCAATGTTGAAATAATAATATAAGTCGGGTCAGTAGGACTAATAAGTTCAAAAATATGATTTCCCTTAACAAACATGTTAAGGATACCATTAATCATACCACCAGCAGCTAGAAGACCAATGATTGGCATCATTGAACCTGTGATTGTTCCAACCACAACCTGAAAAGCACGCGCAACTGGGTTCTTCGACACCTTGTTTTCTTCGGTTACTATGTTATCATCAGCACCCTCAACTACACGACTTCCAAGTTGAGCCACAATTTCATCATAAACATCTGCAACAGCTTGACCGATAACAACCTGATATTGTCCTAAGTTAGCATTATAAACAACGCCAGCAACACCGTCCATAGCTTCTATTTTTTCGCTATCTGCCTTATCTTTATCTACTAAATAAAAACGTAAGCGTGTGATACAATGAATAGCCTTTGTAATATTTTCTTCTCCACCAACAGCTTCAATAATATCTGCTGCAAGTTTTTTGTAATCTGCCATGATTTCTCCTTTTTATTTTGCTTTTGCTTGGCCAAGCTTATCGCCTGCCTGAGCTTTTCCTTTTTCAATAGAAAGACTGCCCAATTTTTCAGAAGTATTGGTGATTAAAATCATACTTGTCAAAGGAAGCCCTGCCGCTTCAACCTGTTGCCAATCCACACGCCCAAGCTTGTCGCCGCCTTCAACTTTATCCCCTAGCTTTACCTTAATGTGAAACGGTTGACCGTTGAGGCTTACTGTATCGATTCCCAAATGAAGTAAGACTTCTAAACCATCAGCACGCTTAAATCCTAAAGCATGGCCTTGAACCAAGGTGACCTCCCCCGCTACGGGACTGACAATTTGATCACTCGTTGGCTCAATTGCATAACCATCCCCCATCACTTTTTTTGAGAACACGGGGTCCGCGACCTGTTCTAAATCAATGACTGTCCCTGATAGAGGTGCATATAGACCTGTGTCATCACTCAAAGTTTTTTTCTTGCCAAAACCTAGCATCTTTCTCTCCTTAAACATAATAAATTGATAACTTGTACGTACAAGTTAATGATACCAAAATGAAAGCGGTTTTGCAAGCGTTTATATTTTTACTTTATCTTAAACTTCTTTTTTGCTACACTTATACTATGAAAAAGTATGAAATCATTCTTCGAGATTTAGAGAAAAAAATAATTGAGGGAACCTATCCCGAAAATAAACTTTTACCTAGCGAAAATCAGCTCACAGAAATCTATCAAACCAGTCGTGCAACGGTAAGACAAGCTTTAAAAATTTTAGAACAAAGTGGCATTATTCAACGGCGACATGGTTTCGGATCAATCGTTATTCCACGTGAAAGATTGATGTTCCCCATATCTGGTTTAATCTCTTTCAAAGAGTTAAAAGATTCTTTAAACTTTGTCTCTACTACAGAAATCCTAACTTTTGAGAAAATTACTGTAGACAAGCAGCTTTCAGAGCTTTCTTTTTTTGAAGAAGGAGCTCAAGCTTTTCATATCTTGCGCCGCCGAAATATTGATAACAGTTTTGTCATTCTTGATCGCGACTATATCTTAGCTTCTATTGCACCAAATATGACAGAAGATATGATTCAAACTTCCCTTTATGCTTATCTTGAGCAGCAGCTTAATTTAGACATCTCCTATGCTCAAAAAGAGATTACTATTGATTTTGTTAACACTGAGGACAAAGACTATTTGGACTTGAACCCTAAAGACCGCCATGTTGTTAGTGTGCGCAGTCATGTTTACCTCTCCGACAATAGTATTTTCCAATATACAGAAAGCCGACATCAGGTGGACAAGTTCCGCTTTACTGAGTTTTCGAGACGGCAGAAACACTAATAAAAAAAGCTAAACTCTCGTCTAGCTTTTTTTATCAATGACGGAAATGTCTCACACCTGTAAAGACCATTGTGATGCCATACTTGTCGCAAGCTTCAATGACTTCTTGATCGCGAACGGAACCGCCCGGTTGGACAATTGCTTTGATGCCAGATTTGGCAATCTCGTCAATGTTATCGGCAAAGGGGAAGAAGGCGTCAGAGGCAAGCACAGCATTATCTAAACCTTTTTCCTGAGCGGCTTCTATTGCTATTTTCACTGAAGCTACACGGTTGGTTTGACCGGGTCCAACGCCGAGTGTTTGATGTTCATTTGTAACAATGATACCGTTAGACTTCACATATTTGACTGCTTTCCATGCAAATTTTAGCGCTTCCCATTGTTCCTTATCTGGTTGGACTTGCGTTGCTACTGTCCAACTTTCTTGTTGTTCTGTAACAACATCTTGTTCTTGTACTAAAACACCGCCAAGCACACCTGTAATCATCGGTTCTCTTTCTGATGCACCAATTTGTTCAAAATCAAGCGTAAGCAAACGGATATTTTTCTTTTTCTTTAAAATTGCCAGAGCCTCATCAGAAAATGTTGGTGCAATAATAATCTCTAAAAAGATTTTGCTCATTTTCTCAGCTGTTTTCTGGTCAACTGGACGATTTAAAACGACAATACCCCCGAAGATAGAAACAGGATCTGCCTCATAAGCATAGTCCCAAGCCTGCTCGATTGTCACCGCTTGTCCAATGCCACAAGGATTCATATGCTTAAGCGCCACAACGGTAGGTTGCTCCGTAAAATCACGCGCAATCTGCAGCGCAGCATCTGCATCACGCACATTGTTGTAAGATAATTCTTTACCATGCAACTGCACACTTTGTCCAATCGAATAAGCAGTCGGGAGTGCATTTTCATAAAAATCTGCATCTTGTTGTGGATTTTCACCATAACGCATCCCTTGTTTTAAATCATAAGTCAGTGTCAACTTTTCAGGTTTTTCCTCTTGACCAGAAAATTTTTCTGTTAAATATTGTGCAATGAGCGCATCATAAGCAGCAGTATGTCGAAAAACTTTGGCAGCCAAACGTTGACGAAGCTCTAAGGTAGTTTCCCCAGCTTTTTCGAATTCTTTGAGAACTGTAGCATAGTCTGTTGGATCAACAAGAACAGTAACATCGGCATGATTTTTTGCTGCAGAACGTAACATTGAAGGACCACCAATATCAATATTCTCAACAATTGTTTGATGGTCAGCTCCTGATAAAAGTGTCTCTTTGAAAGGATAAAGATTGACAGCAACCAAGTCAATGGGGGTAATATTGTGCTCTTCTAAAGCAGCTACATGCGTGTCCAAATCACGTCGTGCCAAAAGCCCACCATGAATCATTGGATGCAATGTTTTCACACGACCATCCATCATTTCCGGAAAATGCGTGACTTTTTCAATCGCTAAAGTTGCAATACCTGCTTCATCCAAAGTTTTTTTTGTCCCACCGGTTGAGATAATTTCAAAGCCAAGCTTACTCAAAGACTCTGCAAATTCAACAATTCCATTTTTATCCGACACACTGATAAGCGCACGTTTAGTCATTTTTATTCCTTTTCTTTTTTTAAGTTTATAATAGCTGTTACTATTTTTTGATAAGTTCTTCTACTACTTTTATATACAATTCATGCTCTGCTTGATGGAGTTTTTTTTCATATTCGGCGAGTTCTGGGTGATAATCAAGCTGCTGCTGGGCTAAAATTTTACCTGTATCGACTCCCGCATCCACCCAATGAACGGTGATGCCCAGTCCCTTTTGAGCTTCCCAAGATTCTTCTAGCGCATGTGCTGAACCCGCAAAAGCTGGCAAATAAGATGGATGGATATTAATAATCCGACCTTCATAAGCTTGCAAAAGAGTAGGGCCAACAATTTTCATATAACCTGCGAGACAAACCAAATCAATCTGATATTCACGGAGTAAAGAAACTATGGCTTCTTCGTAAGTCTGTTTATTAGCGAAAGATTTTAGCGTAAAGCTGACGGAAGGCACATTGAGCTGCTGGGCTCTTTGAAGAGCATAAGCCTCAGTCTTATCTGAAAATAAGAGCTGAATTTCTGTGGGAAAAGCTTGAGCTAGAGCTTCAAAGTTGGACCCTGATCCTGAGGCGAAAACGGCAATCCTCATTTTATAATTACCGATTGTTTCATACGAGGCGTAATTTTTCCGATTTCGTAACATTTTACTCTTTGCTTCACTTCTTCAGCCTTTTCTGGAGCCACAGCGAGGACCATACCAATTCCCATATTGAAAATTTGAAACATTTCATCATGAGGAACTTGACCGTATTTCTCTAAAGCTTTGAAAATAGGCAAAATCTCCCAGCTGTCTTCTTTTATTTCAGCTGTTAATTGATCACCAAACATTCGCGGAAGATTTTCATAAAAACCGCCTCCTGTAATGTGTGATATTCCTTTAATCATATTGTCCTTTATAAGTGGCAAGAGCTCTTGAACATAAATATGGGTGGGTTCAAGCAACTCTTCTCCGAGGGGACGTCCCAGCTCAGGAAGAATTTCTTGTTTATCGAAATCTTTAAAGATTTTCCGAACGAGTGAGTAACCGTTCGAATGAATCCCTGAGGAAGGAAGACCTAATAAAATATCACCTGCCTCAACGTTTTTGGGACCATCAATAAGGGCTGACTTTTCGGCAATACCGACAGCAAAACCCGCAAGATCATAATCATCTGTATCATACATATCCGGCATCTCTGCTGTTTCGCCACCAATCAAGGCTGCACCTGACAGCAAACATCCTTGGGCAACACCTGCAACCACTTTTTCGAGCTTTTCCGGATGGTTTCTCCCGGTAGCGATATAGTCAAGAAAGTAGAGAGGTTCTGCTCCAGCTGCAATGATGTCATTAACACACATGGCCACACAATCAATCCCAATCGTGTCATGTTTATCTGCTTCAATAGCCAGTATCAGCTTAGTACCTACTCCGTCTGTTCCAGAAATAAGCACTGGTTCCTTAACATCAAGTTTCGAAAGATCAAATGCCGCGCCAAATCCTCCAAGTCCTCCAAGAACGCCAAGTCTCTTCGTTTTTTCGGCGTGTTTTTTTATGCGATCAACCACTTGGTAACCCGCTTCAACATCAACTCCAGCCTTTGCATAAGCATTTTTAGACATTTTTCCCTCCTAAAGATTTCAGGTAATTTTCTTCGTAATCGTAAAGTGGTGTCGGATATATACCGTCAAAGTAAGACAGACACAGATTATCGTGGCCAATAGCCTCAACTAATCCTTCTTGACTTAAAAAGGTAAGACTATCTGCTCCAATGATTTGGCATATTTCATCGACTGAGTGATTGGCTGCAATCAGCTCTTCTCGCTTTTGAATATCGATACCATAAAAGCATGGATAAGCAAGCGGTGGACTCGCAATCACAACATGAACTTCAGCAGCGCCAGCATCTTTAAGTAAACGCACGATTCGTCTGCTTGTCGTTCCACGTACAATAGAATCGTCCACCATGATAACCTTTTTACCTTCAACTACACTGGAAACAGCCGAGAGCTTCATCCGTACACCCTGTTCTCTTAGTTCTTGTGTAGGCTGAATAAATGTACGTGCCACATATTGATTCTTAATCAGACCCATTTCGTAGGGTAAGCCAGATTCTTCTGCATATCCTGATGCTGCTGAGAGTGACGAATTTGGCACACCAATAACAATATCTGCATCTATTTGTGCCTCACGCGCCAGGATACGTCCTGACTGTTTACGTGCTGTATGGACATTGACACCTGCAATAACACTGTCCGGACGTGCAAAATAAATATACTCCATTGAACAGATTTGTGTATTGGTCTTATCTGTAAATTGCTCAATATGCAAGCCTTGATCATTAATTTGAATAATCTGACTGGGTTTGACTTCTTGAACAAAGTCCGCACCTATCACATCAAAGGCACAAGTTTCACTGGCTACAACGAGCGCACCGTTAGCCATTTTCCCAATAGATAAGGGACGGAAGCCATTAGGATCAAGAGCTGCAATCATCGAATCTTCTGTCATCAAGAGATAAGCAAATCCACCTTTAACAGTATTCAAGGCTTCCTTTACTTTTCCCATAAATTCAGGATGATGACTGCGGCGAATCAGATGCGCCAAAATTTCTGTGTCTGAACTTGAAGAAAATATCGCACCTTGTGCTTCTAATTCACGTCGTAGCGATATGGCATTTGTCAAGTTGCCATTATGGGCTAGACCAAGCTGCGTGTCTTGAAATTTAAAGTGAAAAGGCTGGATATTGTTTAATTCTGCTGAACCTGCGGTGGCGTAGCGCACATGACCCATTGCTGCTTTCCCTGATAATTTTTGCAAGTCTTTTTCGTGACGAAAAACTTCTGTTACCAAGCCTAAATCACGATGCCGTTGAAGTTGCCCATCATTATTTGACAGAATACCAGCACCTTCTTGCCCCCTATGTTGCAAGGCATGAAGCCCAAAATAAGTCAGTTGTGCAGCTTCAGGATGTCCCCAGATACCAAAAACACCGCATTCTTCGTTTAAGGACTTTACTTCATAAGGCATGGAATCGCTCCTTCATAAATCGCTTTTGCTTCTTCAGTCGATAGGGAAATTTCGCCGTCTTTTGCCGAAATTTTAATTTCTGACTTCTCTGTAACCTGCCCTAACTTGCTTGCTTTCCCTGCCATCAGCTCTTCAAAGTTCTTTTCATCTTCTGGATGAACCGAGAGGATAAAGCGCCCTTGACTTTCAGAGAAGAGTTGTGATACATTGCCATCAAAATGAACCGAAATTCCTTTATTGTTTGCAAAAGCCGACTCGACAAGAGCTACAGCTAAGCCACCTTCAGATAAATCATGTGCTGATTGAATGAGACCCGCTTGGATTGCTTTTAATACATGTTCCTGATTTTCTTTTTCGGCTTGCAGGTCGAAGTTTAGTGTACCTGAAAGCTCTCCTGTCATCATTTTTTGAATTTCAGACCCAGAGAAATCATCTGCAGTATCCCCGATAAGATAAATTAAGTCACCTGTTTCTTTAAAATCCTGTGTCGTAATATGTGCAACATCTTCAATCAGGCCAACCATCCCAATCATTGGTGTCGGTAAAATAGATTGACCGTTCGTTTCGTTATAGAGGGAAACGTTGCCCGAGATAACCGGGGTGGATAGGACACGGCAAGATTCCGAAATGCCATCACACGCCTTGCTCAACTCATAAAATTGCTCTGGCTTTTCTGGATTACCAAAATTAAGGCAGTCCGTAATAGCTAAAGGTTTCCCCCCTGAAGCAATGATATTTCGTGCTGCTTCTGCGACAGCTATTTGCCCACCAATCTCGGGATTAAGATAGAGATAGCGCGCATTACAGTCTGTTGTCATCGCTAAAGCTTTATTGGAATGACGGAGGCGGATAACTGCCGCATCAGATCCAGGTGCAACAACTGTATTGGTCATTACACGACTATCGTAGGTTTCGTAAATACTGCGCTTGCTCGCAATCGTTGGTTGATTCAGGAGTTCTTTGAGTACCTCTGTTGCGTTTGCAATTTCCGGGATAAATTTTTCGGCTTTTTCAAATGCAGCAATACGTGCAGGTTCTTTCATTTCACGATGATAAACTGGCGCATCCTCGGCTAAAGAGTCTACTGGAATTTCGGCAACTTTTTCACCTTGGTGGAATAGCGTATACATCCCGTCATCAGTAACTTCGCCAATATTTACCGCATCAAGTTCGTATTTTTTAAAGAGCTCAACGATTTCGTCTTCATGCCCTTTTTTAATGCAAAGTACCATGCGTTCTTGCGATTCTGAAAGCATCATTTCGTAGGGTGTCATATTCGTCTCACGTTGTGGCACTAAGTCTAAATTAAGTTTCAAACCTGAGCCAGCCTTTGAAGCCATTTCCGAAGTCGAAGAAACTAATCCAGCAGCCCCCATATCTTGAATACCGACAAGGATATCAGAATGATTATGAATCACTTCGAGACAAGCCTCTAACAAAAGTTTTTCCATAAAAGGATCGCCCACTTGAACGGCAGAACGTTGTGTTTCAGAACCTGAACCAAACTCCTGAGAGGCAAAGGAAGCACCATGAATGCCGTCACGTCCTGTTTTCGCGCCGACATACATGATTGTGTTGCCCACACCTTTGGCTTGCCCTTTTTGGATGTGCTTATGCTCAATCAAGCCCACACACATCACGTTCACTAAAGGATTTCCCGCATAAGATTCGTCAAAAGCTACTTCTCCACCTACTGTCGGAATACCGATACAGTTACCATATCCTGCTATTCCAGCTGTCACACGGTCAACAATGTGACGTGTTTTAGCATTGTCAATCTGACCAAAGCGAAGACTATCCAAAAGAGCAACTGGTCGCGCGCCCATCGAAAAGATGTCACGAATAATCCCGCCCGATCCTGTTGCTGCTCCCTCATAGGGCTCAACATAGCTCGGGTGGTTGTGTGATTCTGCCTTGAAAACAACTGCCCAATCATCACCAATATCAACGACACCTGCACCTTCACCTGGTCCCATAAGTACTTGTGGGCCTTCTGTTGGGAACTTTTTCAAGACAGGCTTTGAATTTTTATAGCAACAATGCTCTGACCACATCACGGCATACATGCCAGTTTCTGTAAAGTTAGGCAAACGACCACCAAGAATCTCATTTTTAATTTTAGAGTATTCTTCATCAGTCAAGCCCCATTCACGATAAATTTTTGACGTTTGGATTTCTTCTGGACTCATTTCAACGCTCATTGTGGCGCTCCTTCTTCTACAAAATTTTTCAAGATACTGGCAAACATTTTTTGACCATCATTTCCACCCAATAGGGATTCTACAGCGCGTTCTGGATGGGGCATCATTCCTAAAACATTGCCCTCTTTATTGCAGATCCCAGCAATATCTAAAGCTGAACCATTAGGGTTTCCATTTGCATAAGTGAAAATGATTTGTCCGTTGTCTTTTAAATCTGCCAAGGTTTGTTCATCCGCAATATACTTGCCTTCCCCATGTGCGATGGGCAAGCTAATCACTTCATCTTCAGCAAAAGCTGTCGTAAATTTTGACTTATTATTTACTTTTAAGTTTTGCCACTTTGAGACAAACTTTAAGCTGTCATTTTGAATCAAGGCACCCGGTAAAAGTCCTGCCTCAACAAGAATTTGAAAGCCATTACAGGTACCAAAGACAGGTTTCCCCTCTGCTGCCAAACGCTTAATCTCTGGCATGATGTTAGAAAAAGAAGCAATGGCTCCGCAACGTAAGTAATCCCCATAACTGAAACCTCCAGGAATCAACACACCATCAAATCCTGAAAGAGAATTTTCCTCATGCCAGACAAATTCGGCTTCAGCTTGCATCACATCACGAATGGCCCAAAGGAGGTCAAAATCACAATTTGATCCTGGAAATTGAATAACTGCAAATTTCATCAATCTACCACCTCAACCTTGTAAGTTTCCATGTTTGGGTTAGCAAGGAGTTTTTCTGCGATTTCCTCAACTTTAGAGACTGATTCCTCAGCCGTTGCATCAACTTCAATCTCAAAATATTTTCCTACACGAATGTCTTTTATCTCAGCATAACCTAGCTTTTGAGTTGCTGCTGTGATGGCTTGTCCTTGAGGATCTAAAATTGATTTTTTATAGGTTACGTAAACTTCTACTTTGCTCATTTTCTCTTTCTTATTCACTTTCTTTTATTTTTCTCTATAGATACGGCTTAAATCTTACAATTCTTTTTCTTCTTGAAGGGCTGTGAGTACACGACTGTATACATCAATCAAATCGCCAATATTACGGCGAAAAACATCTTTATCTAAATGATTCCCCTCCGCATCCCAAAGGCGGCAAGTATCTGGTGAAATTTCGTCTGCCAAGATAATTTCGCCAGCTGCTGTACGACCAAATTCGAGTTTGAAATCAACCAGACTTAAGCCGATTTTTGCCCAGATTTTTTGTAGAAGTGCATTGATTTTCAGTGTTTCTGACTTGATGAATTCCACTTCTTCTGGTTGAGCAAGTTCAAGAAAATAGACATGTGCATCATTGATAAAGGGGTCATCCAGCACATCAGATTTGTAATAAAATTCAATAATGGGTTGAGGAAGAACGCCACCTTCTTCCAAAGCAAATCGCTTTGCAAAAGAGCCAGCAACACGATTTCTCAAGACCACTTCTAGAGGTATAATCTCAACCTTTTGATTCAATTGTTCGGTTTTAGACAATTTTTCAATGAAGCTTGTTCGGATTTTTTCAGCATTCAATTTTTGAAAAATCAAGGATGTAATTTGATTGTTCAATGCGCCTTTGCCTTTAATTTCTTCTTTTCTTTTACCATTCAGAGCTGTTGCATTATCACAATACTCCACCCAAATCAGCTGTTCATCCTCTGTCTCATAAAGCTTCTTTGCTTTACCTTCATAAAGTAAGCGTCCCTTTCTCACGATGTGCCTCCTATTTATTTTATAATTTCATTCTAACTTTATTTAGAGTACAAAAAAAGATATTACTTGTTAAAGCAATATCTTTTTTAAACATTGTTCGTTTTTTACGAATGTTTATATAAAACTTCAAATTCTTCGCAGACAATATCCATATCCGGGGAAAAACACCCTATCTCTCGGAAAAAGTTTTCGTGAGCTTGACGCCAATAGGCGAGACTCCTATCTCCTTCACCCTCTTTGAAAGCATGCTCCTCTGTTACTTCATTAAATTTAGTAATATAAACCTTACTTGTTTGAATTGCTGCTCGAGGGCAACCTTTGCCGTCTAGTAAAAGTTCATACTTCCCATCAACTTCAGGTAAATCCTCATCAGGATCATAGTCCAATAAAGCACTCGCCGTTGCTCGTTTTTTACCTTGAAGGACAAGGTCCAATATCTCATCGGCCATTTGCGGATTATTCCCAAAAGACCATGCACCACCAAAGTTCTCAGGATTTAAATTTGCTTCTTTGATAAATTCTTTGTACATTCTTCCTCCTAGTCTTTTTCTTATAAGTTTCAACAGAATCTTTTTCTCGGAGCAATTCATTCTGTCAAGGGAAGGTATCCTCTATATTTGAAAAATATTCTGCAGCTATAAAGCAACGTGAAGGCGGATAAGAACAGTAATCTCCTTAAATTGCCAAATCAAATTTTAATTGCGGACCTACCGGTTCATAATCCACCAATTCAAAATCTTCGGGTTTAATATCAAAGAAATTCGTTCCATCTGCTACATTTAAAATCAAGCGTGGTTCTTTTTCTGAACCCGTACGTGACAGCAATTCATTCGCTTGCTCAAATTGATTATCATAAATATGCAAGTTATTGACGAAGTAGAAAAACTTACCCACTTTCCAACTAAAATGTTTAGCCAGCATCATTTGCAAAGCCACGTATTGCATTGCATTAATGTGATGCGCGACAAGCATGTCATTAGAGCGTTGAATCAAGGTTGCGTCCAGATAAATTTGTCCATCTGCTTCACGTCTTACATCAAACATGGTTTGAAAAGCACAAGGCAAAAGGCCTTCTGTTTCTTCAAAATCTTCATATTGCCAAAGATTAATGATATTGCGGCGGTTCCAGGGATTTTTTTCCAAACCTTCAAGAAGTTTGCTGATAATATTATATTTTTTGACTGTTGCCCCATAACGTTGGCCTATGGTACCATCACCGATTCCCCATTCAGCCCAATATTTTACACCATATTTTTCTTCGAGAACATCGAGTGCACTTGTCTGATCTTGGTAAATCCACATGAGTTCTTTGATTGCTGTCTTGATAGGGATACGACGAAGAGTTGTGATAGGAAATTGGCCTTTTTCAAGATCATAAGTGACGAAAGATCCTGTAATATATTTACTGTTGGCTGTTTGGCCATTTTTATATTTTGGGCGTGCATTTTCTGAAAACACGCCCTTTTCGAGGATATTACTGATGTTTTCTTTGAAGATTTTATCTGCGTAAGTCATATTTCCCTCACTTAAATTATTTATTCATGACTAACATTATATCATATTATGAATTGAGCGTTTGAAGATAAGTACTCATTTTTCCCCTCCTTCCTGTAGGGCTTTTCAACCTACCCTAGGAAAGTAGTCAGAGAATCCCCAAAAGAAAAGAGAAACATCTTCAACACAAAAAAACAGAATATCTTTTATACTTTCTCGCTCAAACACTCCCAGCGCTCATACTTTACTTCTAAGTCAGCAGTAACTTGATCTAATTCTTTTTGCAACTCAGCAAGCCTACCAGCATCAGAACCGTTTTCATTCATTTCTGTATCAATTTCTTCTATTCTTTCTTCTAATTTGGCAATATCTTCTTCGATCGTTGCCCACTCTTGTTTCTCTGCCCATGTCATCCGTGGTTTTACATTCTCACGAACCCGTGTATCAGCTTTCGGCGTTGCCACCTCCACAGGAGCAGTTACTTTTGTCGCCAAGTAATCACTGTAAGCGCCAAAAAGATGATTAATTTTTCCATCCTCAAAAGCTAAAAGCTCATTGGAAACCTTGTCTTGGAAATAACGGTCGTGACTGACGGTAATTACGGCACCAGGGAATTTTGCAAGAAAATCTTCTAAAACTGTTAAAGTTGCAATATCTAAATCATTGGTTGGTTCGTCCAACAATAGAACATTAGGCTGTGTCAATAATATTTTTAGCAAATAAAGACGTTTCTTCTCACCACCAGAAAGTTTACGAATCAAAGTACCATGTGTGCTTCTCGGAAAGAGAAATTGTTCCAAAAGATTGACAATCGAAACCGTCTCACCGCTTGTATTTTGGCTAGCAGAAGCGACTTCTTCCAGAAAATTGATGATGCGCTTGTCCTCTTCAAGTCCACGTATTTCTTGACTAAAATAACCAATTTTAACAGTCTCACCAATATCCATCGTTCCTGATGTCAACTGAAGCTCTCCGGCGATAATATTGAGCAAGGTTGACTTACCTACGCCATTATCACCAACAATCCCAACCCGACTTTTATTCTGTACAATCCAGTTCAAGTCAGAAAAAATTGGACGATCAGGAAATGCAAAAACTGCATTTTCAAAGTTTATGACTTTTTTCCCTAAGCGTGTCGTCGCTAAACTGATATCTACATCACCCAAGTCTTTATCTGTACGTATATCTTCTTTCAAGCTTTCAAAACGGTCAATACGCGCCTGTTGTTTAGTTGCTCGCGCTTGCGGAGACTTACGTATCCATGCTAATTCAGACTTGTAAAGCTGTTGGTTTTTGTGCAAGCTTGCAGCCTCACGCTCCTCTGCTTCAGCACGTTGCGCCAAATAATCTTGATAATTTCCTTGATATTCTTTGAGTTTTGACTTGTCTAGCTCAAATATACGTGTCGCCACATTGTCCAAAAAATAGCGATCATGTGTCACAAAGAGCACTGTTCTCTTGCTGTTTTTGAGATAGTTTTGCAACCATGCGATAGTGTCCACATCAAGGTGATTTGTCGGCTCATCCAACAAAAGTAAGTCTGATGGATTCACAAGGGCTTGGGCCAACTGCACACGGCGTTTTTGTCCACCCGAAAGCGAGCCTATCTTTGAAGAAAAATCAGGCAGTTTGAGCTTTGTCAATACTGTTTTCACATCTGCTTCTACTTGCCAAGCGTTTAAAGCATCCATATCGGATTGAGCACGTTCAAATTTGCTTAAGTCTTCAATATTTAAAAGTGCAGCTTCATATCTTTTGATGGCCCTCATTTGGGGGAGTGAATCATCCAGAACAGTATCCATGATACTCGCTGTATCGTCAAAATCTGGTTCTTGCGTCAAATAGGTAATTTTATAATCTTGGGGGTGAGTAAATGGAGAAACATCTCCATCAAAACCTTGTATACCCGCAATCGTATTAAGCAAGGTCGTTTTACCTGTGCCATTTGTCCCTAATAGCCCTATGCGATCGAGGTCATGAATGATAAATGAAATTTTATCAAAAAGTATTTTATCTCCCACGCTTTTTGTTAATTCTGATGCTAAAAAGTCTGCCATGTTCGCTCTCAATCCTATCTTTTTCTCTGAATACTCTTATTTATTATAGCACAACTTAAAAAAGGCAAAGAGCCTGAGCCCTTTGCCTTTTGATATTAAACATTAAAACTAGAAAAACTCTCCGAGCTTAAATCTGTCAAGTCTGCATTTCCTAAGTCCAAGAGGTAAATACGAAGCTTTTGAGAAAACGTCATACTGTTTCGTGTATTTTCAATCGTTTTCTTCACCACAGGTATATCGTCTGTGATTAATCCATCCACATCGTACAGGCGCATACGTTGTACCGTATTTGGAGTATTGACATCCCAGGCATATACTTTTTTGCCATATTCATGCGCTTTTTCTACAAATTCTGAATTCAATGTTGATATTTCAACGGAAAAAGCATCTACATTACTTTTAGGTACCCCGATAAGATTGTAGGTCATAATGTAAGAGACAAAAGTAGACTGATCGTGATTTTTTAGACTCCGTGACAAATCAAAGCTTAAAGATTGTACTTGATGTTTTTTTGCTTCGATATCTTTTTTGTAACGTTGCAAGAAATTCTTACTCACTGCCTCTACATCATCATTAAGTGGAATTTTAATCTCAATCAGCAATTTTTGATGAAGTTTATCTGCTTCTTTTAGGTATTCATCAAAGCTTGGCAATGGAGCAGATTTTCCATTTTCCCGGACAGTGAGTTTCGTAAGCTCAGCTAAAGTCAGCTCATTTACCCTCTTGTTGACACCAGCTAAATGCCGTAAATTTTCATCATGCATGACAACGAACTGTTTGTCTTTTGTTTCCCGGACATCCATTTCCACATAATCTGGACGATAGGTTTGGCTGGTTTCAATCAAAGCCGGAATTGTATTCTGAACGCCATTTTTCTCTGACACACCACGATGAGAAATAATCAGTGGATCTGATAGGGTATCTTGACTGAGATAGTAGACATTAAAAATGCCAATAAGTGCAATAAACAGAGCCGTAAAAATCCCTAATAAACTGCGACTTACCCAGCGCCAAGCTTTAGGCAGCAGACGAAAAGCCTTAAGTTCTACATGTATTTCTTCTGACGTTAATTCCTCTAACAGATTAATGACTACATAAAAAATCAGTATCAACGACAAGAGCATGTGCAGTAGAGCTGAAACTTGGATGATAAACATAATCACAGTCGCTGATGCTAAGGCAATCTGTGGCATATGATAATCAATTGCAGATTGCAACAGAATCAAAAGCTGACTGATCACCCAAAAAGAGGCCAGTAGACTTACAAAAATTGCTGTGAAACGGAAAAAGAAAACTTTAAATGTTCCTTTACTCATCTGCCAACTGGTGCTCAATGAAGTTCTGAGTTTTTTCTGCTGTAAAATCATGAGCGGCAAGACAAAAATCAAACGGTAGCCGATAAAAATAGATAATACAGTCAGTAAAATATAAGCCGCCAAGAGCCACCAATTGTTAGTAGCAATAAATTCCAGTATAAAGTTGGGCACCTGAATGGCAGAAATGATATCGATACCGCTTGCAAAACCACTCAAAGGCAGAACCAACATAAAATAAAATAGGAAAAATAGAATAAGGGAAGGTCGAAGGTGCCTCAATCTTGAAAATGTTGCATAAAGCAACTCAGGAATCGTTACTTTTTCCTTTTTCCTCACAAAGTGAACCAGTATAGTAAGAAAAGTAAACTCCAAAAATACAGCTACCAAGGTCAACACTAGGATTCCCACCAAAGCGAGTGCCGTTAGGGGATGCTTGCTAAAAATGGAAATAACATTATCATAAGCAAGATAATCAATTTCTTTACGGCGAAGTAAAAAATTAGTGGTCACAGTCAAAGTTGGAACTACGACCAGTAAGAGTAAGAGGTGAAAAAAGATTACGGGACCAAAATAGTTAAACGTATTTTTAAAAAAATCTTTTGTCATCTGAAACGTTTTACGCATTTTCATTTCCTTTTTAGTAATGTATATAATAAATGTCTCCCTATTTTAACATAATATTTTCTGAACACTAAGAATATGCTTTGCACTCTTTTACAGGATAGACATTTTGTATAGGGCATCAAAAAAAGCACCTCGGTGCTTTCTGTCTGTTATTATTAGTCGTTAAAGTCGTACCGGAGCTTCATACGATTTGAACCTGAAATTACCATACGACCAAGCATTTCAGTCATTGCTTTCAACGCAAAGGCTGCCAATTCTTCATTTGCTGCTTGTGGGTCTGCAGCGGCTCCCGCTTTATCCGTTTTATTTTGGATTTCACGGAACTTACCGACAGTTGCCAATTCATAGGTATCACGTAAATCAACGTATTTGCTGTAATCTGTATCGCCAAGGAGCGCTGCTGTACAGCTGAGCCAGTACATATTGTTCAAGTCAAATGTAGCTGTTGCATCACGGTAGCATGCTGGTGTGTCTTCAACATTTGTGTAGAAAGGTACGACATGGTTGAAGGTATTTGCCCCAAATGCCAACCATTGAATACCTGCAAGTTTTTCATCCACATGATTACGGATTTGCAAAATGTGGACACTGTGATTACGGTTAATCCCAATTGGGCGGAAAAGTTGTGCTTGTTCTGGTGTGTTTGTTGTACCATAGGTATCAAACTCAGTATTTTCAAAATGACTTGAAAGTACAAATTTCACATCTTCTACTGAAATTTTACGTGTGGCTTTACAGATGAAGGGTAATTCTTGATTTTGAGGATCATCACTTGGAGTTCCCAAAGCATTTTGACCGTACCAAGTACGTGGATTGTTATATACACTGTCTTTAACTGAGCTAGAACCAAAAATATGACGTAAATTGTAACCTTCAAAATCTGGATTGAGATGATTTTCATCAATTAATGCTTTCAAATCTTTTGAACAAAGCGTATCTTCACTTTCAAAATCAAAATGATCAATGTTCATGCGGTTAGGCGCAACCACATAAGAATCATCTGGGATGCGAACTGCTGCCCAATGATGACCACCAATCGTTTCCAACCACCAAACTTCTTCTTTATCAGCAAAAGCAATACCGTTGGGTTCATATGTCCCATATTGATCAAGAAGGGCACCTAAGCGTTCAACACCCTCACGCGCACTGTGGATGTAAGGCAAGACAAGAGTAACATAATCTTCTTCTCCCATACCGCTTTCTTGATTGTAAGGGTCAAGCCCCAAAACGCGTGGGTTGGTTGTAATTGTTTCTGTCGCTGACATTGCAACATTTGCAGCATTAATCCCTGCAGCAGCCCAAGTTCCGTTTGTTAAAACAGCATTTGGTGTTGCTGTATAACGCATTGGATTTTCTGGAAGATCCAGCTCCAAAGCACTTAACACGGCTTTATAATGACGCGGTTGTTCATCTGGTTGAACAACAACAAAGCGTTGTGGATCAAGCGCTTCATGGCCATCGTCATTACGAGCAATAAGTGTTGAACCATCAATTGAGGCTTTTTTCCCAACTAAAATAGTCGTACATGAACCTTGTTTACGAGTAATCATAGAATCTCCTTAATATATATTAAAATTTTGTTTCTATCATTTTTTAATTGGTTGTTAACGACTTGTTTTTCAATCTGATGCAGCAACTTCCCTAAAATCGGACCTGGCTTGATATTAAATGTTTGAATAATATCATTACCAGTTACTGCAAGCTCTGACTTACTATGAATCTGGAGCTTTTCATCGTAGAAATAAGCCTGGTCACAATCAACTTCTTGGCCTGCAGCAACTTTAAGCTGGTCAACAAGTAGAGCTTTTTCTAAACCATAGCGATAAATGCTCTCTAAACTCCAACTTTCAAGCCTGTAAGCTTCTGTCAAATCATACACATATTTGATAAAGTCGTTAGACACTTTCCATTTTTTCAAGAAATCTTTAACATTTACGTGGTCACTGTGTACTAAAAGCGCAGCCCAAGCTTGTGCTGAATTGGCAAAGGTAAAACCTGTCTCTAAATTTTGAAGTAATGCTTGTATAGCCTTTTCTTGCAAGTCAGGCAAGAAAGTATAAGCTTCCGATGCAAGCAATATTTCTAAGCCTTTTTTCCAATCTTTAGCCAGAAGCAACTTGTCGAGTTCAATAAAAATGCGTTCAATCGAAATTTTGCTTAGAAGATGGGCTCGTGCCTGCATGGCTTTAAAGGTTTCTTCTTCAACATTAAAATTTAAAGTTGCAGCAAAACGCATTGCACGCATAATCCGAAGCGCATCTTCATTGAAGCGTTCCGTTGCAATTCCAACAGCCCGTAAGCGTGACCCAGCTAAATCGGAAAGGCCATCAAATAAATCTATAATCTCTCCTTCAGTATCCATAGCAAAGGCATTAATCGTGAAGTCTCGCCGTTTTAGATCTTCCGAAAGTTCTCGGACAAAATCTACAGAATCTGGACGGCGATAATCTGTATAAGTGCTCTCTGTACGGAAAGTAGTAATTTCATAATGTTCAGCTTCAGATTGACCAGCTAAGACCAACACGGTACCGTGATCAATTCCCACATCGATGGTATGCGGAAATATGGCTTTGGTTTCAGCTGGATAAGCACTGGTTGCAATATCCACATCATGGATTGGCCTTTGCAAAAGCGCATCACGAACGCTTCCTCCTACAAAATAAGCCTCAAAACCATGTGCCTGTATTTTTTCCAAAACCGGCAAAGCTTGTACAAATTCTGACGGCAAATTCTCTAGTTTCATACTTCTATTTTAGCACTTTTCAGATGAAAAAGAGTCGCTGAGTAGTTTTTTTAAAGATAAAAAGATTTAGTGCAGGCTAGCGATGTAAACATGGCTGTTTGAAAATTAAAAGTAATTGTTTATTCAAAGCTCTCCTTGTAAAAAAATGATTCTCTCGTGAATCATTTTTTTCTTATGGAACGCGATTACTTCACTGCACATAAACGATAGATGGCTTCAGCATATATCACCATCGTTTTACGCAAATCCGCAACGGCCCACTGTTCATTAGCTTGGTGCATGTAGTCCGGTGTGTCAGGGAACATAGCTCCGAAAGCCACACAATTTTTCATTGTCCGGGCAAAGGTAGCTCCTCCAGAAACCATCGGCTCCGTCATATCTCCTGTGATTTCACGATATGTCGCAAGGAGGGTTTGGATGAGTTCACTTTCTACTGGCACATAGAGGGGATTTAACCAATCATATTGTTTATATTCAAGTTGATATTCTGCTGCTTGAGTAGCAAGCTTTGCAGCAAGTTCATCTTTATCAATGGTTACTGGGATACGCATATCCACACCAATTTTTGTATGTTCAGGAGTGATTTCAACATCTGTGAAATTCATGGTTAATTCACCGGACTGCTCATCCATGACCTTACCCACGACATTTTCGCCTGTGGCATTCTCTTGAACAAGCTTACCTAAGAAATCAAGGGGTTTGAAGTCAAATACTTCTGACAAGGCAATAGACAAACGTAGGATTGCGTTTACTCCTTCTGGTGCAGCCATCGCGTGTACGCTTTTTCCCTTTACCGAAATCCCTTTTTCTGTTTCTTCATAAGCAAAGCCATGCGCTGTCAAGGCAGCTTTTACTTCTTCGATTTTCTTCGAAGTGTAAGCTGCACGATCAGGTACAACATTTAATGCACCGGGCGCGTGCAATTCGAAATCATTTGTACCAGGTCCAGTAAGATAAGCTTGAAGTAAGCCTTTTTCGGCATAGTTAAGTGGAAAATGAGAATCAGGAGCAAAGCCCATGGTGATTGCTTCTTCTTTCTCATTATATTTATCCAAACAACGCCAAAGTGTTTCTTCATCTGTACCAAAAATGAAGCGAATACGTCCGTCAAATGTAACCCCAGCATCCATTAATGCTTTTACCGCATAAAGAGCAGCCATACTTGGGCCTTTATCGTCCTGTGTTCCCCGACCGATTAAAAGGCCATCACGCTCGACCATTTCAAAAGGATCAGTTTCCCAACCTGCTTGATCTACTGCAGGTACAACGTCCATGTGACAAAGTAAGCCAAAGAGTTTTTCGCCTTCCCCAATCTCAGCGTAACCATAATACCCTTCCGGGTCTTGGAAAGTCTTAAAACCTAATTCTTGGCAAAGTTCTAAGACTTCTTCCAAAGCACCCAAAACTTTTTTACCAAAAGGATGTCCCGCTCCAGAATCACTCTCGTCTAATACAGATGCATGCTTGACTAAACGTCCGAGTGCTTGTACTGCTGCTGTTTGATATTCGTCTGTAATAAAAGTTTTCATTTGACCTCCAACAAAAGCTTTCCATCTGGAAAGCCATTTATTCATTTTTTATAATACTGCGGCAACACCAAGGATAATCATGATTACAACCAACTGAATCACGATCAACTTGGCCATAAACTTCCACCATGTTCCGATGTTAAAGCGGGCAATAGCAAGTGCACCCATAACAACGGCAGATGTTGGGGTAATCAGGTTCAAAATTCCTGATGCAGATTGATAAGCTGTAATGACCAAATCTTTTGAAACATTGGCGAATTCGCCCATTGGACCCATGATTCCCATCGTAGCAGCAGCAAGGCCTGATGTTGATGGAATTAAGAAACTCATTGGCAGGTAGAAGATAAACGTCAAGATAATAAATAGACTTGATGAAAGACCTTGAAGTCCTTGTTCACCCCAATGCAAGATTGTATCTGTAATCATCCCGTTGTTCATCACAACCTGAATCCCACGTGCCACAGCTACAACAATCGCAACACCTATCATGTCTGATGCACCTTCGAGGAAGGCAGAGATAAATTCAGATTCTTTCATACGGTAAACAAAAGCAACCACGACAGCCATGACGATGAAAAGCATTGTAATTTCTGGGAAGTACCATGCCCCAAAAGGCACCATGCTTTTACCAAGAACAACACCTAAACCTGGGATTGATGTTAACCAAGCTGTAAAGTCATTAAAGAAAGTAAAATGCTCATTTAACATGTCCCATGGAACAAGTGACATAATCATGATGACAAAACTTCCGAAGAAGACAACATTTACCCATTTTTGACGTTGCGTAATATTTTCCTGTTTTTCAATAGAAGCAATGTCGAAATGTTGGATATCGGCTTCACGATTTTTGTAAACCAAAGACTTTGTAGGATCTTTTTCAATCTTTGAAGCATAACGATAAACATAGAGAATTGAGATAACTGTAAGTACAACCAGCATGAAGAAACGAAGGCCCATACCTTGTCCCATGGAAATTCCTACTGCCTGAGAAGCTACACCTGTGGCAAATGGATTC
The DNA here is from genome assembly GCF_002492185.1 of Lactococcus sp. UBA7128. Classification (NCBI taxonomy): domain Bacteria; kingdom Bacillati; phylum Bacillota; class Bacilli; order Lactobacillales; family Streptococcaceae; genus Lactococcus; species Lactococcus sp. UBA7128. Next base: position 52,947 of record NZ_DKXK01000001.1, on the reverse strand, counting down.
ACTGTAGAAGCTAAACAGCCGACTTGTGAACCCACTAAAACGATAGCAACAGCCACAACCGTATCGAACCCAACCGCAATCATGACAGGGATAATCAAAGCATAGAAAGCCAATGTTTCTTCCGCCATCCCATAGGTTGATCCACCAAGTGCAAAGAGAATCATTAAGACCGGAATCAACATCTTCTCCTTGCCCTTAAAACGCTTAACGATCGAGGCAATACCTGCTTCAAGGGCACCTGTTTTATTCACTACACCTAAAAAGCCACCCACCATTAAAATAAAGAATGAAATGGGAATCGCCGCTGGCGTAGCAGGTACGTTTCCTTTTGCTTCAATACCTAACATCCCATTAACGGGGGCCATAAGCATGTCCCAAATCCCTTGAGGGTTTGAAGCAACTTGTGTAAACGATCCAGCAATAATATTACCTGCATCATCTACCTTGTAGTGACCTGCTGGAATAAACCAAGTCAAGATCGCAATAAGTACAATGATAATGAAAAGAATCGTGTATGCCGATGGCATTTGCAATTTTTTCTTTTCTGCTTTTGTTTCCATATATACCTCCTTTGTATATTTATGCATATAACAACAACTTTAGTTTAATGCTTTTTCAAACTAAAGTCAAACAAAAGCTGAGAATTTTTGTTTCCTCCTCCAGATTCTTTTTTAATGTTTCCGGTTACATTAGCTGTACAATCCTGTTTCTTTTTTTTACAACAAAATAAAAAAACATGCTATACACTGATAACATCCTTTTTTATTTTTATACAAATCATCCTTTCTTAGGAGAAAAGCCGTAAGCAATAGCTCCCAAGCCAAGATGTGTTGCAATAACTGGACCAAACGTTACGATTTCTACATCGTCATAACCATGCTTTTTGGCAAAATCGTAAAGCTCCTTAGCGCGTTCTTCTGCATCGGCATGTAAAACATAAACTTTATGAGTTTTGGGGTCACTATTCGCAAGCATAAGTTTTTTAAGTTCTGATGTGGCTTTCTTGCTTGTTCTTACCTTGTCATATACTACAACTTTACCATCTTCTGAGAATTGTAGAATGGGTTTGATATTAAGCAATGTGCCGAGGAGTTCGCCTCCACGTGAAAGACGTCCTCCTTTAGCTAGCCAGTGCAAATCATCTACAAGCATAAATGCATTATCATGGTCTCTTTGGTACTCGAACTGTTCAACAATCTCTTCAAAAGACTTTCCAGCGTCAGCTGCATCTAAAGCTGTTTCAATCATGTAGCCAAGAAGACTGGATGTAATAAATGTTTCAGGGAATTTCACGACCATATCTTCAAATTCATCTTGTAAATAAAAGGCGTTTTGGAAAAAACCAGAGATTCCTGAGCTCAAGAAAATTCCTAAAACATGAGTATATCCCTCTTGTTTGAGTTTTTTCAGTATTTCTTCTAACTCAACAACACTCGGCTGGGAGGTTTTAGGAACTTCTGAAGTAGCAGCCATAAGTTTGTACCACTCTTGATGTGTCATTTCACTTGGTCTATACTCTTTTCCCTCAATAGAAATAGGGATTTCCAAAATGATTAAGTCGTCACGATTTTTATATTGTTCAGCAAAATCTGCTGAAGTATCTGTAATAATTGCTAATTTCATAATAAATAATCTTGAAAAAATCCTTAAAATTGAAGGTTAATGCCCGGTTGATCAAGGGCAACCTCTGTTGTTTCGTACACTAAACGTTTCAATAAATCAAAAAGTGGAGCAGCAAGTTGTGCCATTTCCTCCTGAGCTAACTCCGATTGCTCTTTTACTTGACGTCCGCGAACATAGTTAAGCTGACTGAGCATACCTGACAATACAATATTCTCTAATGGAATCATGTATGTTAAAATCGCATAAATTGCTGTATCCTCTGCCGCAACTTTTCCTTGGGGAATCTGCTCATGCGGAAGTAGCTGAAACTGTACATTAATGTTTGTTTCAGGTGTTCCATTTTCTTTTTCCCACTCATAATTACGTGCGTCATAGTGAAATTGATTTACAAATTCCTTGTCGCGTTCTAATGTTAATGTCATCTCCATTCACTCCAATTTTTTATTTTTTTATCGGCAATGTCTCCAAAGTACTCTTTCTCATCCAAGAGCACAGTTGCAATGCCTGCATTTCTTCCTGCTTCAATATCCAGCGGGCGATCTCCAACCATAACAGTTTCTTCTGGCACAAGTTTATATTTGTTGAGTAAATATTCCAAGGCTTCAGGGCTTGGTTTACGTTCAAAGTTTTGCTTGCTCGTAATTACTTCCGTGAAGTATTTTTTTAAATCACCTAGATATTCAAAAGTAGAATTATCACGGTGACTTAGGACAAAATTTTGTCCCCCATCTTCAACAATTTTTGACAAAATTTTAGGAATTTCGGCATAAGCTTGAGGATTCTTTTGACGCTCTGCTTCTATTTTGTGATACAAGTCCAAAAAATCCTGATTGGCAAATTCATGTGCAAATTTCTGAATCGAAAAACGCTTAACATAAGCCTCTAAGTCCCCAGGAAATTCTACGGAAGACTGTTTCATAGCTTCACTCAATGCTTCTAGCATAACAGGATAAGTATCAAAAAGTGTCCCATCAAAATCCCAAATGTAATTTTTCCACATCATAAAGAACTTTCACTTTCCTGTTTGAGCTGATTCAAAATTTGTTGCTCTTCCTCATTAAGCTCATATTTCTCCAATAAGTCCGGACGTCGTGCTAAAGTTTTTTTCAAGCTCTCGGTCAAACGCCATTTACGAATATTTTCATGATGACCAGACATTAACACACTTGGGACTTTTTTGCCTCGAAAATCTTCTGGTCGTGTATACTGTGGATACTCAAGTAATCCTGACGAGAAAGAATCGTCTTCATGACTCGCTGCCTTGCCTAAAGCTCCGGGAAGTAAGCGTACGACGGAATCAACAATAACTGTAGCTGCTACTTCCCCTCCTGTCAAAACAAAATCACCAAGAGAGATTTCATCAGTTACTAAGTCTTTGATACGTTCATCATAGCCTTCGTAATGCCCACATATAAAAATCAAATGCTCCTCTTTCGCCAGTTCTTCTGCCATTTTTTGGTTGTAACGTTTTCCTGCCGGATCCAGCAAAATGACACGCGCATTTTCATGAGGAATTTTATCCATTGTATCATAGATGGGCTGAGGCATAAGAAGCATCCCATGACCACCGCCATAGGGCATATCATCTACATGGCGTTGCTTGTTACTCGCATTTTCACGAAAATCATGCGTATGGAGTTCAAGCAGGCCTTTCTCCTGAGCTTTACCGACTATAGACTGGTTAAGTGAGTCAAACATGTGTGGAAAGATTGTTAAAATATCGACTTTCATCTTAATCGTCTAAACCTTCCATAATTTCTACATCAACTCTTCTAGCTTTTAAATCTACATTCAACACTACTGGTGGGATATAGGGGAGAAGCAAATCACGTTTTCCTTTACGCTTGACCACCCAAACATCATTAGCCCCTGGTTGCAAAATTTCTTTAATCTGACCAATTAATTTGTCCTGCTCATAAACGTCTAGACCAATGATTTCGTGATAGTAAAACTCGCCTTCATCCAGTTCTGTTAGCTTATCTTCGGCTATTTTTAAACTAAAATCTTTAAAGGCTTCAACTTCGTTGATATGATATAATCCTTCAAATTTAATGATATAAAAATTCTTTTGTCTACGCGCCGTTTTAACCTTCAAATCTTGGACATAATTTCCTTTTTTGTCAAAAAGAGCCAAAACTGTATTTTTTGCAAAACGTTCCTCAGCAAAATCAGTAACTGAAATTACACGTACTTCTCCTTGAAGTCCTTGTGTATTCACTATTGTGCCTACATTGTAAAATTTTGTCATACTGATATTTTAACACAATTCATGTATTATTTCCTTATACGCCGCAGATCATGTCTTCAAATTCGGCTATTTTAGACGAAATTCTACTCCCATATCACTTATTACACCCCTTGCATCTCTTATTGCTAGGGGAATACAGTAAAAAACCATTGACATTTGGTGCGCTCCAAAAAAGTTGGACTAACATTCTAACTTTTGCCTGCACTCAATTTTCTAATGGTTTTTATTCTTTATTTTTTAGGTTCCCAGTTCTTCTTAATAAAAGTTATAAAATCCGCCCATTCTCCATTTTCAAGCCAGTCTTTGCTCAAAATCAATATTTGATTCGTAGCCAAATAGATGTAGATTTCCCGATCATTATTATGGGCTACCTTGTAGACCATGTCAGGTGTTATGGTCATAGTCGAAAAAGATGTGTTCTGCTGGATTTCCTGTGCAGTAATATGGATTTGTCGAGGAAGACCATTCAGTTTCTTACCACTCCTATAGGCTTTTCTGCTCTTGATTTTGAGAGTATACCTCATCAAAAAAGAGAGCAAAAAATTAAAAGCCAGTAAAAAGAAAGCAGTGAAAATCCAGAAAAACAAAGAATCATAAGCATTGTCCCGCAAAAATACAGCTAATATCACAAGATTGAAGACAAGTAAAAATACAAGCTTTGCTTTTCGCACATTGAAGCGCTGCATCTCATAAAATGCTTTTTCGCTGATTTTTCCACTTAGTCTGTATTCCATTCGCTGCTTTCTTCCTCTCTCGCCTCAATCAAGCACATATATTTTTTCACAGACCAAGCAAGTCCTTAAGTCCCTCTACTGCTCCACCTGCCTGCTCGCCAAGATCAGGTAACTGCTCAGAAGCAGTGTCTAGTAGACCACTCGCATTTTCACGCGCCCCGTCTACTAGATTTCCTGCTTGGTCAGCTAAGTCTGCTGGCACATTTTCCGCCACATTATTGGTTACTTCTGACAAGTCGCCACCGACTGCATTAGAAAGTGTTTCGACAACATTCCCGCCTAAAAGCTCTTGCGCTTGGTCAGTCAAGCTCCCCAAATCCAAGTTTTTCGCAAAATCAAAAAGTCCCATTTTTGTATCTCCTTTGTTTTTTACTATTTTATCACTTTTCCTCAAGAAGACCACATGATTTACGGCTGAAGCAACTTACCGCTTCACTATCTTATAATAAACACGGCTGGTTGCCTTATAGATAAGATAATAAATTCCGGATAGAACAGCTAAAGTAATCAGACTGATGATGAGTGTTAAGCGACCATCCGTCACCCCAAAAAGCATAATCATCTGACTAATCATACGATAAGCACCTGCAAAATGCAGGACGGTGACCAGCAGTGGCAAGAAGAAAATCATACGAACCTGTGAACGGATAGTTTTCTGAACCTGTTCTTTGGAAAAGCCTGCTTCTTGAAGAATTTTGAAGCTCCTTTTATCTTGTGTACCTTCAGAAAGCTGCTTATAGTAGATAATCAAGGCTGCACCGAGGATAAAGCTGATTCCCAGAACAAAGCCAATAAAGACAAAGCCTCCGATCTGTGCTTTTTGATTTTGCAAGGCTTGACTGCGGAAAGTGAGGACATTATAAGCCCTTTGCGCTTCTTGATTTTCATTAAAAGCTGTTTCAAACCTTGCTTGGTCTGCTTCTGGGAGGTCAAATAGGGTTAAAGTCATAGCTGATTCGTTCATGCCTGGAGTATTCTCAGCATAATTGGACTGATTATAGGCTGATAAAGCCTGGTTGAGCGTAGCTTCATTTGCAAAGACCAGCATGAGTGAGTTTGACATGGTCATCTCTGCGGGGAAGTTTTTCAGTTCTGTCAGATGCCCAGCAACTTGATAGGTCTGTCCGTGCCAGTTGACTGTCTTGATACCGGCGGATGAGGCTTTCCCATCTGATAAGTCAACCAGCAGCACTTGATTTTCAGACAAATGTTGTACATCTTTATTTCCCAAAGATACCAAACTCTCCGCAGTCGTCATGGTCATCAAATAATGGTTTTCATCCAGCATACTGCCCAGCTCTTCTTGTGTGACAAATTGGTCCGCGCTTGAAGTTGCACGACTGGCTTCGACATCTTGCGAGACATAGATGCTGGAAAGATTTTCGATAGGCACACCGCTCTCCGCAGCAATCTGCTCCGTCAGAGCCGTCAGTTCTGCACGGGAATTGTTTTCTTGAGTCGAAATAATCTGTGCCTCTTTTGGAAACTGGTTTTCTACCATATCTGCTGTTCCAAAAAATACTCCTAAACTGACAACAACAGTCACCACCGTCATCGACAGTAAGATTGTGATATTTCCAAGACCGACAGCATTAGCCTTCATCCGATACAGCATCGAACTGATGGTAATAAAATGATGCGGTTGATAGTAAGAATCCTGTTTTTTCTTGCGTTTGAGGTACCAAATGGTAAAACTCACATAGAAAAAATAAGTCCCAAAAATCACCAAAAGAACAGCAATGAAAAATCGTAACAATGCCACGATAGGATTATCCACCGTCAAGGCGATAAAATAACCCGCAGCTAGAAAAAGCAAAGCAAGAAGTGCCGTGAAGACATTGGACTTGGGCTCCTTCTCGCCTTTTGTCTCTTCACGAAGCATATCCAAACTTGAACTTTTAAGGATAAGCACAGCCCCAATAACAAGTAAAAGCAAGAAAAAGAACAAGTAAATCCCTGCCACTAAAACAATCGCTAAGGGACTAATTATTAGATTAAAATAGTCACCACCGATAAGATTGACAAAAATCAAGTAAAGGAATTTGGCAAAAGCAATCCCCACAATCGTACCGATAAGAGTGGCTGTAAGATAGGTAAATAAAAGTTCCCAAAAAGCAACCTTGATAATACTGGCTTTACCAAAGCCTAGGATATCATACAAGCCAAACTCCCGCGAGCGCTGCAACTGGAGAAAGCGATAACTGTACACTAAAATCATCAAGGAAAAGATGATGAGCACAAGTAAGGCAAAGCCCATCAGCTGAGCGACAGAATTACCACCGGGAAGCTTTTCAATAGTTGGTGACAGCCCAATAGAAGCCGTCACAAAAAGCATGACAAACATCGTGACAGAAGCCATCAGAAAGGGCGTAAAAGCTTGAAAACCCTTTTTCATGTTTTTCTGAGCCAATTTAAAACTAAGCATCTTGAACTCCTTTCGTATCATGTACTTCTGTACTGCCAAGGAAAGCTGTCATCGAGAGCGTGATTTCCTTAGCAAAGGCTGTTGACGTTTTTTCTCCACGATAGAGCTGATGATACAGCATACCGTCCTTGATAAAGAGCACGCGCTTGGCATGACTAGCCGCCAAACTCGAGTGGGTAACCATAATGATGGTTTGACCACTCTTGTTAATTTCTTCAAAAAGGTTGAGAAGCGCCTCTGAGTTTTTATAATCCAAAGCAGCTGTTGGTTCATCAGCCAAGATAAGATCAGGTTGTGAGATAAGTGCTCGTGCTACAGCAACTCGCTGTTTCTGTCCGCCAGAGAGCTCAAAAGGCTGTTTTTCAAGCAGGTCGTCAATCTGCAGTTTCGGTGCCAGCAGCGCCAGTCTTGTTTGCATCGTTTTGATATTTTCTTTCGAGAGGACAAGCGGCAGAAAAATATTGTCACGAACATTGAGCGTATCCAGCAGGTTAAAATCTTGAAAGACAAAGCCCAAATGACGCCGACGAAAAGCAGACAAGTCCTTATCCTTGATGGCGGTGATATCTTTTCCGTGGAGTAAGACTTGTCCTGAAGTCGGTTTTTCCAGTGTGGACAGAATATTCAGCAGGGTCGTTTTCCCAGAACCTGACTCTCCCATGATGGCGATGTATTCACCCTGATCAACAGTAAAGTCAACATCACTAAGGGCTGTTGTCTCCTCCTTAGAGAAACGTGTCTTGAAAACTTTTTTAAGGTGTTTTACTTCTAAGAGCATGGTTTAATGTATGAATCTAATCTTTAAGTGACTAGATTTCTTCCTTTCTTGTCTGTTTGTCTTTACTTTTCAAGCTGTTCCAGAGCTTTTTTCGGGACTTGTGCTTTGGTGATTTCTGACCAATTGGTGATGAGCTTTCGTTTTTGATTATAAGTCACTTTCAGATAAGCGCCTTGGCGGAGTTGCTTGCTGGCCATGAGTGGAACCTCCTGAGCTTGCCCTTCTTCATCATACTGCGTTCCTGCATAATCATAAAGAACGCTCAGACCTCCACCCTCTTGCTTCCATGGTTTTTCAACGCCTGCACTGGTAATTTGGGTGTAGGTTACGTCACCACCGCGCCACACATGATTGTAGTAGAGATAAGCGCCTGTCGGTAAAGCTATAGCCAGAGCAAGTATTCCGAGCATTAGTTTTATAGTTTTTTTCATTGTCACTTTCTTTTCCTTCATTATTTACTGTTTTTACGTGTCCGAAGCAGCCCCCCTATTCTCTGAATTATTTCAATGAAATATATTTCCCGCTTCATTCAGGCACATTTTTATTATAAAGCAATATTAAAGAAATGACGCTTACACTTTTGTAATGTTTTGCATAAAAACGTAAAACTAAAAAAACAGCTTCATATCAAGGGAGCTGCTCGCTATATTTATTTAAAACTTTTAGGGCACATAATAATAAAGAAAAAGCTGTATCACCGTAATAATAAACAGAAGGCCAATAATTGTTGCCACCCAAATCATATGTTTCTTTTTCTCGGTATTTAACACCGCAATAAACTCACGGATAAATGCCGGAACACGATAATACATTGCAGTTTTTCCGCCTCTGCCACCCTCTGCCTCTAAGCCAAGAGCGGCTGCAAAAAGAGCTGCTCGAAAAACATGATAATCTGATGTAAAGAAAAGAAATCTCGCCTTGATTAATTCTGATGAGAAAACTAGATTTTCATATGTTGTACGTGATTTTTCCTCCAAAAGCGTACGCTCGGATGGAAAACCAAGCTCTTCGTGGGCATATTTTTGCATAGCTGAGGCTTCCGATACTTTCTCATCTGTTCCTTGGCCACCAGAAAAAACCACAATAGTTTGGTCATCACGAACAGCTTGAACTGCTGCTTTAATACGGTTTCCAAGTAATATTCCGACACGTTCACCATCAATCAAGCCCGCACCGAGCACGACATGAAAAGCTGCTTCAAGTTTACGTGTGCGTCTGCCATACACCCAACTTGATAGAAAAAAGACTGTAAACTGCCAAGCCAAATAAAGTGACAAGAGAGGAAAAACCCAACTCAAAACGGAAAGCCATTGCCAGTGCTCTGGTAAATTGCCCATAGCAAGAAAAATACCATCAATAACTAAGAAAAAAAGAACAACTATTGGAAGGAGAAGATTAGCCACAGTCCTCGTTTCACGCCGCCACATCTTTACTGTAAGAATAACGATACCAAGAGGAATAACTAGCCCAAGAAACATTGAAAAAATCATAAAAACTACAACTTCAATACCTAATAAAAACAGCCAAATGCCGCGCCCACCATCGGTCAAAACAAGCATCGATCCAAGTAGACCATTTAATGCCACAAGCAAACAAAATAAATATAAAAAAGTCAAACGTCCTAGTGTCAAGGTTCGTAAATCGCGCAGTCGCTTTCTTTTCCACCAAAAAAAGAGTGACATAAAAGCAAAAATAGCAGTCAAAATCAAACCGACAACAAAAAAACCAAAGTCATTATTGTTCACAATATCATTTCCCATAGTTTTATTTTAGCAAATAAGAGAACTGAAACCTAATGCAATCAGAAAGACGCTTAAAAATCAGCACCCTTACTAGAAACGATAAAAAAAGCGCAACTTATGTGACGCTTTTCTTACTCTTGTGTTCACAAAGTTTTGCAAACCTCTCTGTATGTGAAGTCTCTGAGCCGCTCATGGTTTAACATAAGCAAAACCCAAATGCTGTTTTTGGACGAGTTCCACGATACCAGCTGGGACAACTGTGCAACCTTCTTGCAGCATTTCTGGTGTATAAGCGCGCGCATTTAAAGAATTTTGGCACACAGCAATTTTTACACCTGTTTTTAAAACTTTCGCAAGATTTACGGATGAGTCCTGAAGAACTTTGTCGACTGCTTCTCCATTCACTAAAATTTCAATATTTCCTGCTTCCTTGCGCTCTGCTAGCCAGATTTGAAAGTTTTCTACATTGGACAGAAGGGCTTGCCATTTTTGGTTTTCATTGATATGCAAAACGACTTGTAACATTTTCATTTCTCCTATTAGAGGTATTGGGCAGTAAGTGAAGCTGCACACTCTCGTAATCCTGCCGGTGGTCCTGCATAAATTACCTCGCCACCTGCTGAACCAACTTCTGGACCCACGTCAATAATCCAATCCGCTTGACGAATAATATCCAGCTGATGCTCAATCACAATCAAGGTATTGCCTTGCTCAACAAAATGATTCATAATCTTCATCAAACGGCTGATATCGGACAGATGCAAGCCTGTCGAAGGTTCATCAAGGATGAACAGATTGCCTTTCTGATAAAACTCATTGGCTAACTTCAAGCGTTGGCGTTCACCACCAGATAAAGTGCTGGTAGACTGTCCCAGAGTCAGATAACCAAGTCCGACTTCGTTCATGGCTTTTACTTTTTTCTTGATGGCTGGAATACTCTTGAAAAAGTCTAGGGCTTCTTCTATCGTTAGTTCCAGTACTTCCGTGATAGCTTTCCCTTGATATTTAAAGGCAAGAGCCTCTGCCTTATAACGTTTGCCTTGGCAAAGTTCACAGGTTTGTTTTACTGTTTCCATGAAGGCTAAACTAGACTCGATAGAACCACGGCCTTCACAAGCAGGGCAAGCTCCTTCTGAGTTGTAGCTGAAAAGACTGGGCTTCTCATCATTTTCTTTAGCAAAAGCTTTTCTAATCGCATCCATAATCCCAATAAAAGTCGCTGGGTTGGAACGACTATTAGCAGCCAAACTGGCTTGTGTTACCATGACAGCTTCGGGGTATGCTGCTCTAAGTGAATGCTCCACAAGCGTTGACTTTCCTGAGCCTGCTACACCTGTCAAAACGGTAAGCAGACCTTGCGGAATATCAAGCCCTTGCTTTTTAAGATTGTTGGCGCTGGAAACTTTCCCTTGATAAAAGTGAGTCGCTTGTCGAGGTGTCGCATTAATCGGTATCATCTGAGCAAGATGTTTCCCTGTCAAACAGTCGGACTGAAGCAGTTGCGCATAGCTGCCCTCAAACATAATCTCCCCACCATGAACGCCAGCCGCAGGACCAACTTCCACCACCCAGTCCGCGATCTTAATCACATCCGGATCATGCTCGATAATCAAAACCGTATTCCCTTTGTCTCTTAACTTCGTAAAGATAGCATTAATCCGCGCAACATCTCTCGGATGCAGACCGACAGAAGGTTCATCAAAAATATAGAGCATGTCTGATAAAGCATTATTCAAATGTTTCACTAACTTAACACGCTGTGACTCACCACCCGACAAGGTGGACGTTTCACGGTCAAGACTGAGATAGCCCAGTCCAAGCGCGATAAGATGATCAATCTGTTGTTTGAGGTGTTCAGTTCCTTCAAGTTGAGCCAGAACATCGCTTAAATCCGTAAGTTCCATGCTCATCAAGTCCGCAAAACCATAGCCAGACCAACGTACCGCTAGAGATTCTTGATTTAGTCGTTTGCCTTGACAGGTCGGGCAAAGGGCTTCATGCGTATAAGTTGCCAGTGTCTTTTGCGCAGCTGCGGACAAATCTCCTTCTTTCTGTAAAAAGCCACGGTTAAACTTATCAACTATGCCCTCATAGGTAAGATTGTATTCGCCCATCTTAATCTTACCGACTTCTTTGCCGTGATAAAGGCGATCTAGCTCTTCTTCTGTGAAGTCTTTCAGTAGCTTTTCGCCATCAAAAAGACCATTTTCCACATACATTTTGACAATTTTTTGATAGGGCTTAAAGAGGACTGCTCCATCGTTGAGGGAGCGTTCCATATCGACAAAAAGTTCCATTTTAAGTTCTAGTTTTTTACCAATACCTTGACAGTCTGGACACATCCCTGCAGGCAGATTAAAGGAAAAATGATCCACACCAAGTTGAGGCTGTCCCCCACTTGAAAAAAGATGCCGGATAACAGGTGCGATATCCGTGATGGTCGCGAGAGTCGACCGAGCATTGCCTCCCAGAGTTTTTTGGTCAATCACGATAGAGGCTGGAAGATTTTCAATCCGCTCAACATTGGGACGTTCATATTTAGGTAAGAACTGCCGAACAAAGGCCGGAAAAGTTTCATTTAAAAGACGTTGGGACTCATCGGCCAGCGTATCAAAAACAAGGCTTGATTTTCCTGAGCCAGAGACACCAGTAAAGACGGTAATCTTCTTCTTGGGAATCTCAAGCGATACATTTTTTAAATTATTGACATTATCTGCAATCACACGAATCGTCTCAGACATAGTTTTCTCCCTATTTTTCATTTTTATTCGTTGCTCATCCAGTATAGCAATTCTCATGGTATCTGCAAAATAATATCAGAAAATCAGAATTAGACCTCTGGACTAAAAGTCAGCTCTGCCACAAATAAATCACCTGTAACTTGAACTTTAAACTGTCCTTTCATGAGTTCAACTAGATTTTTCGAAATATAAAGCCCTAACCCGTGTCCCTCCTGTGTACGTGCACGATCTCCACGGATAAACTGCTCGGTCAGCTCTGAACTCTCTAGTTCTATCGGGTTCTTAGAGGTATTCTTGAGCTGAATCTCGACTTGACCTTCTTTTTCTCTTAATTCTAGAAAAACACGTGTTTTTTCCAGACTGTACTTCAAACTATTACTCAAAAGATTTTCAAGCACACGGTAAAAATGCTGGCTGTCAATGTTGAGAAAACAAGGATGCTCTGGTAAACGAAGAACAAGGGTTAATTCTTTCTTGAGAAAGTCGTCCTCAAACTCGCCTGTGATTTGTCCCAGCATTTCGGTCACATCAATGGCTTCAAAATTCAGCTGAACATTACCTGTACCTATCTTTGAGGCTTCAAGTAAATCAACAATCAAGTGTTTGAGACGAAGGGATTTCCGTTCTAAAACTTCGGTATATTCCTTAAATTTAGGCTGGTCAATAGGTAGTTTTTTCAGTAAATCCACGTAGTTAATCAAACTGGTCAAGGGTGTTTTCATATCGTGCGACATATTTGTAATCAACTCTGCTTTAAAGCGTTCGGCACGCAGTTTTTCTTGGTTAGTCTTTTCATAGTTTTGATCTTCTTTCAAGATAAAATCCATTAAAAAAGTCATAGCAGCAAACAAAAGAGCCAAAAAAGAGGAGAGCAGTAAATGATTAAAAATCGTGTGATTGTTAGGCATGCGCACAATCAATCCACTGTTGGTCCGCATCACAGGGATAACAAACCAGGTCAAAACAGAGACTAAAAAATAAAGGAAAATCCCTGCCAAAGGAAGCCCCATCGCGAATAAAAGAGCTTTTTTCTCAGCCATTCTTCTAATAAACGTTGGCCACAGAAAGTGTAGATTTCTCTCTTTTATGCGCAGAAAAACTTCCCAGAAAACTAGACCCGTAAGGAACATGGTAAGCAAGGAGAGAATGAAGGTCAAGCTTCCTGACTCATAGTTCCTTAGCAAGTTATAAGTCATAAAAATGCTAAAGAAGCTAGTGAAGAGCAGTAAGGACAAGTCAAGCTGTCGTAAAGAGGGAGAAATTGGCTTTGTCCGCTTATCTCTGACGATTGAAAGTACAAAAAGAAAGGCAAAAACAAGGCTCAAAAAGGCTGAAAGCTTCGCATTGAATGTAAGAAAATTACCCCAAAAGGAAGCCATATAATAATTATAAGTTGTGCTTAACCCCCGGAAAAAACTTTGAGCAAAAATAAAGGCAAGGAAAAGAAGAAAAATTTTGGTAAAATTGGCTGTCATTATCTTTTTCATTTTATCGTTACCATTTTATAGCCCAGACCATAGATAACTTTGATGTACTGTGGCTCTTTCGGATTAATCTCAATTTTTTCACGCAGATGGCGAATATGCACAGATACTGTTTTACTAGCTTGAAAGGCTGATTCCTTCCAAACCTTCTCATAGATTTGTTCTGAGCTGAATACCTGGTCTAAGTGCGTTATTAGAAGCTGTAAAATCTTGTACTCTATCGCCGTCAGAGTCAACTCTCGCCCGTCAATCCTCGCTTGCTTCTGAACAGTATCCAGCACTAATCCGCCGTTTTGATACTGACTTTCTGATTTTTCCTCAGAAAGCGCTTGCCCTTCTAAACCGCCTAAACGTGCATAGCGCCGCAAGGTTGCATCCACACGCGCCAGTAATTCAATTGGGTTAAAGGGCTTATTGACATAATCATCAGCTCCCATCTTCAGACCTAGAACACGGTCTGTATCCTCTGCTTTAGCTGATAGAAAGATGATAGGAATATTTGAAGTTTCCCGAATCTTCACGGCTGTCGAGATTCCATCTAAAACAGGCATCATCACGTCAAGTAAAATCAAATGGACTTCATGTTGAGCGATAATTTCTATGGCTTCTTTGCCATGACTGGCTTGCAAGACCTGATAATCTTCTTGCTCCAGATATATTTTGAGGGCATTGCGGATATCTTGGTCGTCATCACATACTAAAACTGTATACACCATGTGCCTTCCTTTCGGACTTTTCTTAATTTCTATTTTATCATGTTTCCTTTGATGCTCAGTCTAATTTCTGAACTTCCTATTTCCAACTCGTGATAATGTAACCTCCTGTATTATCGCTTGAAATTTCATATTGCGCATCATTTGGTAACTGTAACTGGTTATCATGTGGGGTTTCGTAACGAACTGTGTAGTTCTTTCCCCCTTTATTCAAACGATAACTTCCTACCTTTTTTAGTCTTTCGATATATTCTTCAAGGACAAGCTCGTGCTCTGTCATGTATTGGGCGTGCACTTCTCCCACATAACGGAAGTGCCAAGGTTCGTTTGCAATGCCTGTTATTGCTGTCTTATCTCCAGGATAACGCAGAATAAAACCGTACTTCCAAGCATTTTTGATAAGGTACTGTGATTGAGGTGAGTTTTCAACATCAGCGACATTTTGAATCGCGATATCCGCAGCAAGACCTGTCTCATGTTCACTATGTCCAGCTTCTTGTACATAGGCTTTATCTGCTGTATTAAAATAAAGTTGCTCTTGTTCTTCAGCCGTTCGGTAGCCGCTATTAAGGATGAGCTGTCCCCCTACCGCATTACGCGTATCATTGAGAAGGCTAGAAACAGCAGTTAGAACATCTGTTCTTAAAAAAAGACCGTTATTACTACTGACCAAATCTGGTACAGATCCATTAGAAGCAAAAGCATATTCACTATTCACAAGTTGTAAATTTTTTGTATCAACTATGTCTGACAGAGATATCGTAATCATAGTCGCCTCTTCTTGTACCTCAGCTTCTTGTTGCTCACCTGCTAGAACAGGTAGAAAAGTAGTTTGTACTTGACTAAAATATGACCGCAGACCAAAGACAACAGCAATAGCTGATACTAGAACTAAAAGAATTACGTGGTCTTTTCTTTTTCGACTTTTATTTTTACGCATCATAAAACTCCTTTATATTTAACGCTAACCTTAATTTATCAAAGAAGCTTTAAGTTTTTTCAAGTGAAATCTTAAGATTTATCAAAGAATAGGAAAGCCTATCAAAATTTTTTAACAAAAAGAGCTTGGGATGATGGTACAAAAATAATGAAAAACGCTCAACCACGGCACATAAAAATTCCATGGTCAAGCATTTTTTCTTTTATGGGTTTGAGTAAAATCAGTCTCTCTCGGCTTTTGTTTCACCCCCCTTCTATGCCAATATTCTTATATCATTTCATAGCTTTCCTTTTTTTAGCAAAATCCTTAATCATCACTTTACGAACTTCTCGAGGCAAAAATTTACGGATATCTTCTTCATGGTAACCCACCTGAAGATGATTATTATCAATGATTAAGGGTTGACGGAGTAACATCGGGTTATCAACAATGGCTTGTATGAGTTCTTTAATGGTCAGTGAGTAAAAGTCCTCCTTTAGACTCTGTATTGCTTTGCCTCTACGCGTAATCACATCATCTGAGCCCTCCTCCGTTAAAGAAAAAATAGCAAGCACTTCTTCTTTTGTCAGTTCATCTTTTGTTAAATCTATTTCCTTATACTCAAGTTGATGCTCTTTAAGCCATCTTCTTACCTTTTGTGATGATGAGTTAGCTGCTGCCGTATATAGCTTAATCATGGATTTCCTCCTCTTTTCATTATTATTAATTATTAGGAGCTTTCTAGTAAAAATTTTAAAGCAGTACTTTTAATTTACTATTTTTTTCTTATTTCTGAGTTAACCATTCCTTAAACTAAATTTAAACCTCTCAACTGTCTTCCTTAAGAATCTACTGTATCCACTCTAGGAAAAATGGCTACACAATCAGACTATCACTGCACTTCAAGGACTCTTTTTCAAAAAATATCTCACTTATGCTTCACTAAACATCACACATCTATTTAAGAGTGCTGGGTAATAACTTTTCATTTTAAGCCAAAATTGGCATGTTTTTAACCATTTATTCAGTGCTTCTTCTAAGACAACAAAACAGCTCCGAATTTCGGGGCTGCTTGTCTACAATAATATAAAATACGTTTACAAGAATATTTTATTGGTCAACCAAAAGACGAACTTTCTTCCCTTCAACGGGTACAAAGTAAACTACTGTACGGATGGCTTGAATGATACGACCTTGACGGCCAATAATACGGCCAATGTCTCCTTCAGCCACTTCTAAGTGGTACTCCATAAATTCTTCGCCCTCGACAACTTCCAGCGAAACCGCATCTGGATCTGTAACCAAAGGTTTCACAATAGTCATCACAAGTTCTTTCACATCTTTTTGCATTTCTTACCTCTACTCTGACTAAAATAGTCCAAATTATTGTGAAATTGACAAAAAACGGCCTCTGCCGCTTTTATAATTATTTGCTGTATTTTTGTTCGTGGAACTTTTTCATAATACCAGCTTTTGAAAGAATATTACGAACTGTATCAGATGGTTGTGCACCATTGTTAAGCCATTCCATAACGCGTTCTTCTTTCAAAGTCACTTGGTTTTCAGCTACAAGTGGGTTGTAAGTTCCAACTGTTTCGATGAAACGACCATCACGTGGTGAACGTGAATCAGCAACGTTGATACGGTAGTAAGGTTTTTTCTTTGAACCCATGCGAGTTAAACGAATTTTTACAGACATGTTATATTTCCTATTTCTATTTTTTATTACCTAACTATTATAGCATAAAATTTTGTCCTGTCAAGAAAAAAACTTGACAGCATTTTTATTTATTATTTTGACGGATTTTCAGCAAAAGTTTTTCGGCTATCGCTTGATTCATTACCTTTTCTTGGCGGAGTTTTTCACTCAAAATAGTGATTTCTTCGTCTTTAGCGCCCACTGTCATTGCTAAGGCACGGACTTGTAAACTCATATGTCCTTGCTGTATTCCTTCAGAAACTAAGGCACGTAGGGCCGCCAAGTTTTGCGCTAAGCCCACTGCAGCAATGACCTGTGCTAAGTCTTTTGCCTCTGTAATTTCTAAGAGTTCTAAAGCTGCTTGAGCTTTGGGTAAAACTTTTACTGCGCCACCAACTGTGGCCACTGGCAAGGGGAGCTCAAGGCTTCCAAATAGTATGCCGTCCTTTGCATGCCACTCCGCCAGACCTTGGTAACTCCCCTCCTTGCTTGCATAAGCATGAATTCCTGAGGCTACGGCGCGTGTGTCATTTCCTGTGGCGAGAACAACTGCATTGATGCCATTCATAATGCCTTTATTATGTGTGGCTGCACGGTAAGGGTCGATTTTAGAAAAACGTGAAGCCGCCTGAATTTTTTCAGCAACTTCTTGTCCATTATTTCCTTTATTCAGTCGCTCAACGGGAATTTCACAACTGACTTTAACCAAGGACTCTGTAGCATAATTGCTCAAGATACTGAACAAGATTTTTTGCTCTGGAAACCATGTGCGAAAAAGATTAGCAACGCCTTCCAATATGGCATTCACAATATTCGCTCCCATCGCATCTTTCACATCCACTTTAAAATCAACGGATACAAACCCTTCTGCTTCGAAAGCCCTGCTGCTCACATGTCGTAAACCACCGCCACGTTTAACAATGGAGGGATAAGCTTCTTTTGCAGCACGAAAAATTCCGGCTTGATTTTCTTCAATAGTCTGCATTAATTGTTCCGCCTGCTCGACATCATAAAAAACAATCTGCCCCCGCATTAACCGCTCTGCAAGTACTGTTTGAAATTCTCCAGCTATCTTTGCCCCATTACTTGCGGCTGCAATCACAGAAGGTTCTTCGGTGACCATTGGGACGAGGTATTTTTTGCCATTAATGACAAAGTTTTGCGCCAAACCCATGGGTAACTCAAATTCACTGACTTGGTTTTCGATAAGATTGTCTGCTAAAGCCGCATCAAGTACTGTTTCTTCTAAAATTTGTCTTGTTTCTGACTTTAAGTCAAGAAAATCCAGACGCTCTGCTGGACTCATTTGGTAAAATTTTTTCTTCATATTCATTGATTAAACTAAATTAGGGTTTTCCAAGAGGACAGCCAAGCCAAGACCACCACCGATACAAAGGCTAGCAATACCATAACGCTTATTTTCACGTTGAAGCGCATAAGCTAAAGTTGTCAAAATACGGGCTCCTGATGAACCGATAGCATGGCCTAAAGCAATAGCACCACCATAAATATTCACTTTTTCTTCTGGAATATTAAGCTCTTGATTTACAGCTACACTGGAAGCAGCAAAAGCTTCATTGATTTCGAACAGGTCAATATCTTCAATATCCAAATCTGTACGTTCAAGCAACTGACGAATGGCCTTAATTGGTGAAACACCCATAATCTCAGGATCGATTCCAACTTCTTCACTGGCTAATAATTTTGCCAAAACCGGAAGCTCTTTAGCTTCGGCATAATCATTGCTTGCCAAAATTAAAGCAGACGCCCCATCGTTTACTGGCGATGAATTACCTGCAGTTATACTGCCGCTCTCGCTGAAAGCAGTACGCAGTGAAGAAAGTTTTTCTAGTGATGAGTTCGCACGAATCGTCTCATCTTCTGCTAAGTCTGAAAATGGCACGATTTCTTTTTCAAATGCGCCTGCTGTGCGTGCAGCTAGGGCTTTTTCTTGTGAACGTTGAGCAAAGCGATCTTGTTCTTCACGACTAACCTCAAATTGCTCGGCGATTGTTTCACCAATCAAGCCCATAGATTCACCGTTAAAGGCATCAACCAACCCTTCAGACATCATCGTAAGAACTTCTTCACCAGATTTACGGTGGCGAATGATTGGAGATTGAGACATTGATTCTGTCCCCCCAGCGATCACGACATCGGCTTCCTCAAGTTGTAAAAGTTGTTTGGCAAGAATCACTGCCTTCATACCAGAACCACAGACTTCATTCACAGTTGAAGCTGGAACATGGTGAGAAAGACCACTGTTAATTGAAATTTGACGAGCAATATTTTGACCTGTACCAGCCTGTAGTACATTGCCAAAAATCACTTGTTTGACGTCATCTTTAATATCTTCATGACGTTCAAGTAAGTTTTTAACGACATGAACACCGAGTTCTGCAGCTGTCTTATCTGACAGCGCACCATCATATTTTCCGACAGGCGTACGAAGCGCATCGATAATTACTATTTCTTTCATAAGCCCAGTATAGCACATTTCCCTCCCAAATAGTCAAAAGTTTTTTCCATTTTTTAATCTTTTATGGTAAAATTGGAGCTTAAGCATACAAATTTATCAAGCTTATAAACTGGAGGATGTATATGAATATTGGTATTGACAAGCTTGCCTTTTTTGTTCCTGAAACTTATGTAGATATGACTGATTTAGCACACGCGCGTGAGGTTGATCCTGCTAAATTTCATATCGGTATCGGGCAAGACCAAATGGCCGTCAATCCGATCAGCCAAGATCTCATCACCTTTGCGACCAACGCAGCTGCTGAAATTCTGACTGAAGAAGACAAACAAGCGATTGACATGGTCATTGTTGGTACCGAGTCTTCAGTTGATGAGTCAAAAGCTTCTGCTGTTGTGGTTCATGGTTTGCTTGACATTCAACCTTTTGCACGTTCCATTGAGCTCAAAGAAGCCTGTTATGCCACAACAGCTGGCTTACAAATGGCTAAAGACCATGTTTATCGTCATCCAGAGCGCAAAGTTCTTGTTATCGCGACAGATATTGCCAAATATGGCCTAAATACAGGTGGCGAACCAACACAAGGCGCCGGTGCTGTAGCCATGTTAATTGCAGCTAACCCTAATATCTTAGCGCTCAATGATGACTCTGTCAGCTTGACGCAAGATATTTATGACTTCTGGCGTCCTTTTGGTGACACTTATCCAACTGTTGATGGACAGTTTTCAAATGCCACTTACATTGAAGCCTTTGCTAAGGTTTGGCAAGAGTATGCACGTCGTACTGGACTAGGTTTCTCTGATTTTGCTGCTTTAGCTTTCCATACGCCTTATACTAAGATGGGGAAAAAAGCGCTGCTTCCACAACTTGAAGGTGAAAGTTCTGAAGTTCAAGAACATCTTCTGGCGCAATATGAAAAAGGAATCACCTACAATCGCCGCGTCGGGAATCTTTATACCGGTTCGCTTTACCTCAGTCTGATTTCTCTACTGGAAAATGCTGAAAACTTAAAAGCAGACGATAAGATTGGTCTCTTTAGCTACGGCTCTGGAACAGTTGCCGAATTTTTCTCTGGTCAATTAGTTGAAGGCTTTGAGCAGCATCTCCGCAAGTCAGAGCATCAAGCCCTTTTAGACAATCGCAGAAAACTTTCAATTCCAGAATATGAGGAAATGTTCTCAGAAAGTCTGGATGCACATGTTGATCAAACATTCTCTGATCCTACGCCTTACAGCCTTGCTGAGTTAAAAAATTCGACACGACGCTATCGTAAATAAAAAAATAAATCATTGGTCTTGATGGCCAATGATTTTTTGTTTATCTAAAAAATTGTCGGAACAAGTCCGCCGTCCATTCGAAGTGCTTCGCCAGAAAAGGCACCTGCAAGAGGACTTGCCACATAAGCGATAAAATTGCCAATTTCTTCGGGATGAATCAAACGTTGGATTGTTGATGTTGGACGATTGTTCACCATGAAGGCGCGACTTCTTTCCTCAACAGAATCCAACTCTGGATAAAGCGATGCCAGTAAACTCTCGACACCCTCTGTTAATGTTGAACCTGGCATCACCGTATTAATCGTTACTGTCGTACCTACTGTTTCACGACTTAAAGATTTCGCCAAAGACAGATTCATCGTTTTGGTCATAGAGTAATGTGGCATTTCTGGACTTGGCATAATCGCTGCTTCTGATGCAATGAAGATGATGCGACCATTTGAATTTTTAGCAAGCATTTTAGGAAGATAAAATTTTGCCAAGGCAATCCCAGAGATAGAGTTGACCTCAAAATAACGGCGCCATTCATCTAAGTCTATTTCTTCAAATTTTGCGTCGTTAAATATCGCCATATTATTGACTAAGATATCAACTTCTGGAAAAGCTTGGAAAAGAGCTTGCCGTTCTTTTTCTACTGATAAATCATAAGCTGCCGGATAAAATGCGCTTTGCGGGTATTTTTTACTTAAATCCTCAATTACTTTTTCAACAACATCCAGTGATCTGCCATTGATAATAACATTAGTGCCTTCAGCTGCTAGACTCTCTGCAATCGCACGACCAATCCCTTTGGTTGAACCAGTCACTAAAGCCAACTTATTTGATAATTTTAAATCCATAAATTCCTCTCCTTCTCATTCAATATAATCTTTATTATAGAACACGGAAATATTTTTGTACAGTACCTACTTTAAAGTTCCCTAAGCACTAAAAGGTATCCAACATTAGAACGAATTGATTGATGCATTCTTTTTAATTGTTAAGGCATCCGTTTCAAAGTTCAAAGTCTCTCTAGCTCACACATCCTTATACAATCATCGCTCTCTATAGATTAGCTTTAGATTCTAAAAACAAAAACAAGCATTTCATGACGAATGCTTGTTTCTTGACTGATTTTAAACGGTTACTTCTTTCTTCATCGCCTTTTTAGCTGTTGCCATCATCAAACGAATCCGATTCAACTGGTTGACCGCAGAAACACCGGGGTCATAGTCAATCGGGCTAATATTTGCTCCCGGATATTGGCGACGTAACTCTTTCAGCATACCTTTACCCACGATATGGTTGGGAAGACAGCCAAATGGTTGGAGACAGACGATATTTTGAACACCATTTTGTAAGAGTTCAATCATTTCTCCTGTCAAGAACCAGCCTTCGCCTGTGTGATTTCCCACTGAAAGGATACCTTCTGTATTGGCCGCAATTTCATAAATAGACTCAATGCCCTCAAAGCGTTCCGACGCTCGCAAAGCCTTGTCCATCGGTTTTTCCAGCATATTAATAATAGAGAGTAGAGCTTTTGCCATCAATTTATTTTTCTTTGCAAAGCCAAGCTCATCGGTTTTCCAGATTTGATTGTATAAAGAATAGTTCATAAAGCCAATCAAATCTAGAACAACTGCTTCGCCGCCTTCTTCTTCGATAATACTCACAATATCGTTGTTGGCTGTTTTGCTGTATTTAACCAGAATTTCACCGACAACGCCCACTCGTGGTTTTTGAATATCAAGGAGTTCGATATTGTCGAAGTCCTTGATTATCTGTTTCATGTTCTTGTTGAACTCAAAAATAGAGGCAGATTTAACATTATGTTGCGCTTTTGCTAACCATTTCGCATGAAGCGCATTAACTGAACCTTTTTCAGCTTCATAAGGTCGCGTCCGATAAACCACGCGCTCAAACAAGTCACCATAAAGCACAGCAATCATAAAACGAGTCAAAAGTGGCACAGTAAACTTGAAGCCTTTCTCTGTCCCTTGATTGCCCATGGATAAGCTCACCACTGGAACTTGAGGAAAACCAGCATCGACAAGCGCCTTACGGAGTAAAGGAATATAGTTTGTTGCGCGACATCCGCCACCTGTTTGGGTCATCATAACAGATGTATTATCCACGTCATATTCGCCAGATTGGAGAGCTTCGATGAGTTGACCAATCGTTATGATTGCAGGGTAGCAAGAATCGTTATTCACAAATTTTAGTCCCTTGTTCACCGAGCTTTGGGTTTCCGGCAACACAACCACATTATATCCTGAAGCTTCAAAAGCATTCTCAAGCAAGCCTTCTTGGTGAATCGGCGACAACATGGGCATGAGGAGCGTGTGTTTTTTAGCCATTTCTTTTGTAAAGACCGGATGTGTTTCAACAATTTCTTTGATCTGGATATTTTCTTCAACAGCGTGTCGACTGCGTTCGGCTACTGCCGCCTTAAGTGAACGTAGACGAATACGCACTGCTCCCATATTTGACCCTTCATCAATCTTAAGGACTGTATAAAGCTTATTATGGTTGCGCATAATTTCTTCCACTTGGTCCGTTGTCACTGCATCCAAACCACAACCAAATGAATTCAATTGCACTAATTCCAAATTTTTATTTTTACACACTACCTGCGCTGCGGCATATAGGCGTGAGTGGTAAACCCATTGATTGACAACGCGCAGCCCAGCAACTTCTTCGAGATGCGCAATGCTGTCCTCTGTTAAAACATGAAAGCCTTCTTGCGTAATAATGTCGGCAATGCCGTGATTAATTTCAGGGTCCAAATGATAAGGACGCCCTGAGAGAACAATAGCTTTTTCCTTGTTAAGGTTAATCTGCATAAGCAACTCTTCTGCCTTGTCCCGAATGTCTTGCTTGAAGTTCTCCATTTCTTCAAAACCGTGGAAAACCGCAGCTTTCACTTCAGGCAAGTCCACAGTAAAACCTTGAGCAAGCAAAGCTTTATAGACATTTTCTGCTACACCTTCTCGGTCAGCTAGATTAATAAATGGCTGAAGGTATTTAACCTTCCCTTCTCGAATTTCATCAATATTGTTACGAATCACTTCGGGATAAGACTGAACAATCGGACAGTTATAATTATTTTCTGCTTGGGCCTGTTCTTTTTGTTCATAAAGCACTGAAGGATAAAAGATAGCCGGAACATCCTTTTGAATCAAGGACATAATATGCCCGTGTGAAAGCTTGGCAGGATAACAAACTGTATCAGAAGGAATTGTTTCAATTCCTTTTTCAAAAAGTTCTTTATCAGACTTAGGGGATAATACTACTCGGAAACCTAGATCCGTTAACATGGTATGCCAGAGCGGATAATTTTCATACATGTTTAGGACACGAGGAATACCTATTTCTCCCCTTGTCTGTTTTTTCTTGGTTAAACTCCGGTATTTGAAAAGCTTCTTGTATTTATAGTCGACAAGATTGACCTTTTTCTCACGTTTATCAACTTTTACTTGTGTTGCTTTTTCTGCGCCTCGCTCACAGCGGTTTCCTGTAACAAACTTACTGCCGTCATTAAAGACCGTCAACGTCATTTTACACTGATTTTCGCAAAGGCCACAAACCATAAATTCTTTTTGTGTGCTGAAAGCTTCCAAATCGTGCAAGTTCAGAATTCTTGATTTTTGCCCAAACTCTTCCTGTTCTAGAGAAATCAAAGCACAGCCATAAGCGCCCATAAGTCCTGCTATAGAAGGACGAACAACTTCACGTTCGGAGATTTTTTCAAAAGCACGAAGTACAGCTTCATTATAGAAAGTCCCACCTTGAACAACAATCTTTGTTCCTAATTCTTCAGGACGTTTGACTTTGATGACTTTATAGAGGGCATTTTTGATGACAGAATAACTTAAACCAGCAGAGATATCACCTACAGTCGCCCCTTCTTTTTGCACTTGTTTCACTTTTGAATTCATAAAGACTGTACAACGTGAACCAAGGTTTACCGGGTGTTTTGCTAATAAAGCAATTTCGGCAAAATCACGCACATCATATTTCAAAGAATGAGCGAAGGTCTCAATGAAAGAACCACATCCGGAAGAACACGCTTCGTTTAAAGATATTGAGCTTAAAGCCCCGTCAGTGATACGCATGGCTTTCATGTCTTGGCCACCAATATCTAAAATAAAGTCGACACCAGGATTAAAATAATCCGCTGCCTTATAGTGCGCCATCGTCTCAACTTCCCCGTAATCGACTCGGAGTGCAGCTTTAATCAGATGTTCACCATAGCCGGTCACTGTAGATTTGGCAATATAAACATCTTCCGGCAGTAAACGATAGACTTCTTTCAAGACAGCAATGACCGACTCCAAAGGTTCGCCATTATTTGAACCATAGTGCTCAAAAAGAATATGTCCTTCGCCATCAATGAGCACAATTTTTGTGGTAGTTGATCCTGCATCAATTCCTAAAAAGGCTGCGCCTTGATGTTCAGAAAGCTTTTTATAGCTTGCTTTTGCCTTAGCATGACGTACTCGAAAATCTGCTAACTCTTGTTCATTTTCAAAAAGACAATCCAAAGTATCCTGCGGAATCAAGCTGTCACTATTGTCATTTTCTAGATTGTCTATTAAAGTGCGAATCGTACTTGTTCTTGTTTCCTCAGCTAACGCAGCTCCCATTGCCACAAAAAGTTGAGGATTTTCGGGAAAAATAACATCCTCTTCTGCGATATCCAAAGTTTCAATAAATCGCTTGCGCAATTCGCTCATGAAATAGAGCGGTCCTCCGAGAAAAGCGATTTTCCCTGTAATCTTACGACCCGATGCTAACCCAGCAATCGTTTGATTCACCACGGCTTGGAATATTGAGGCGGCTATATCTTCTTTGCGTACTCCTTCATTGAGAAGAGGCTGAACATCTGTTTTGGCAAAAACACCACAGCGGCTCGCGATGGGATAAATTTTTTCATAGTCTTTGGCTAATGTATTGACACCCGCAGCATCTACTTTAAGTAAAGCTGCCATCTGGTCAATAAAAGCTCCCGTCCCACCAGCACAAGTGCCATTCATACGAAGCTCTTGGGTCCCTGCATCAAAGAATGTCATCTTGGCATCTTCTCCACCAAGTTCAATCATGACATCTGTTTCAGGGATAAATTTCTCGATAGTAATCGAGCTTGCGATAACTTCTTGAATAAAAGGCACATCAATCACATCTGCAAGCCCCATCCCGCCTGAACCTGTGATTGCTAGGTCAAGTGAACACTCGCCTCGTTCTTCCAATAATTCTTTTAATACTTTTATCGTTGCGGTTTTTACATCTGAAAAATGGCGCTCATATCGCCTAAAAATGAGTTGATAATCCTCATCAAAAACAACGAGTTTTACTGTTGTAGAACCGACATCAATCCCAGCCTTATAATTTTTCATAGTATTTTTTCCTTCTCTATTTGACAGGCTGTTGCTTATCTTATTCATTGTCTATTTTATCATTAATTACTCATTTTTCAATCATCAAGTTACAAGTTAATGTCATTTAAACAACATTATAAAGTAAACCGTTGCTTATGACAAAGATGTTTGACATCCTCCAAAATCCTATACGAGATGGAGTGTTTTCTTTATACAAAGTCTGCTAAAAAAGGAGGGGAGAATTATGGCTGTATGTTATATGAAAAAGTCGAGAAAAATAAATTTCTCGACTACGATTACTTTGATTCTTAAAGCGCTTGAAAAACTTGTGTCTTAAACTCTTTCTTTCCATAATCCTCCGCCACTTTTCAGGTCTTTCAGAAAGATAATCTTCTTTTTAAAGTCCAGGTCCATCATTAATGGAGTATCTAAAGATTCCTGCATGCGTTTGGCCTAAGCGAAGACTATTCCGTGCTTGGAGCTGTACTCCCTTATCTTTAGCAAAGTTGATTTTGTAAAATGTCCCAGAACCTGTCGCCTCAACAAAACTAGGCAGATTATTATCTGTGATCGAAATCACTGGGTGTGCAGTATTTAACTCAAGCGGCTTGCTTCGCTCCCCCTCAAAATCAACCCAACTAAACTTAATGGCATCAGGAAATCTATTTTCTATCATGGTTACCGTAACATGAAAATTCGGTTTTTGTCCACGGTCATCCCCAAGTACAAGATGATTCGTTTCATTTTTTTCTAACCAGTTGCTAAAGCCTCCCCCAAAAGGCAAGCTTGCTAGGTCAATGCTAAAGGTTGAATTCATACTAGATAGGTCCGGGTGCATAAAGGCTCCCAGAGGCTTAAAGAAAGAAATATAGCCTGCGGTCCGTAGAGCGTTCCTCTGCACATCAGTAAACCTATTAGGCTCTAGGTTAACTTGCTGTACACCAGCCCCTGTTGCTACACTGGTCATATTGATAATAGTCCCATGATTTGCCCTTACAAAGGTATCGTTTCCTGTTTGAGCTAGGTTTCTCCTATTGATATCAGCAGTATCAAAACTTCCATCCCACACATTAGCAAAAGGCTCATGATATGTCGATAAGTGTGTCCTCAAACCATTTCCGACACCAACAAGCTCTGACGTAGAGGGATTGTTATCATGATCATAGCTGTCCCCCTCTTTCAAAATACGAATTGGAAAATTTCGAACATTCGCATGAATAACAGGTTGAGCTGTATTGGTATTCCGTGAGTTTATCGTAAATGAACGGACATTATTCAGAACGATTTCTGAGCCTGCGCCTGGTGTTCCAGCTATGGTGGCGTTGTTAGCTGTTTGTGTAGTTGCTGGACTATTGATAATAAATTCACTATCTGGTCCAAAATTCCACCGGACAGCACCATTAAATCCACCCCAGCCACCTGAGCTTCCCGCAGGTAAGCCTCCCGTATTACTCCGACCAATATTCATAACAAGTGAACTGTTGTGTGAGATAAAGCGAGCACCTTCTGCCATATTAAAATCCCAAGTTCTATAGTCGCCATGCTGAAACCATGTATTAAGTCCTGTAATCCCAGTCCGTGCAGTAGACGTGACTAAAAACTCAGAATTTTTTTGAAAATCCCATGTGAAATTATGAATTGAATGACTCTGAGACCGACTCCAGTACATAGCATAAGAAGTATCTAAGTTCATCGTTAGTTTAGCATCTTCATGCAATCTCAAAAGATAACGATCGATCACTTCCATAAAGAAAGGCTGATCATTCCCCCAATTGTAGTCTAGAGCAGTGTGACCATCCAAGACTTCCACATGTGCACCGCCTTCTATAAATTCCCCCTGATTATCACTTCCTGTCAAGTTCCCAGTTCCAGACTGCCAAACTCGGAAATAGTTTGTTCCTGAGAAATTTATATGTGCATAGTGAGCATAGATTGGTGTGGCACTGGTAGTACCTGCACCATTAATGTATCTTACATCTTTATATGTAAAAGTAGGCTTGACATTACGACCCCGGGCTTGAAAAACTCCTCCTGTGATGCTATTGATTACTGTTGCATTAGCGAGTGTCAAGCGTGTTTCAGGTGTAATAGTGACTGTATCATTTGACTGTGCTGGTACTCCAACAGAACCTGATATTGAGTTACTTGTCCGTCCTTGAACACCTGCAAACCAGCCTCGACGCGGACCTCCTCCAGTCCCCTGTGCGTTCGAATCCCCACGACCTCCACTACCATTTGTTGGTGTCGTATCATTGTCAAAATACAATGTATTGCTGTTACCATCAATATATAAGGACCGCCCTTCTCGAATGGTATCTTGGTTGACCGAACCTCCTGCAGCTTGATTTCCCATAATCTGCGACCAAACATTATTTCCAAAAACAGTTCCTGTTACTTCAAAGCGAATTGTTCCATGATTACCTGCAGTAAAGTTAGCCCTTATCGTTGGGGAACTCCCCTCATTTATTGGTGCCAAATTTAACTGTGGACTTAGGTAAGTATCCATCATATCCCGCCAGTTGTCGGTCTGAAAAGTGACTTGCGGACGGCCGAACTCATCTTCTCCCAGTACACCACCAGTTAAAACTGCAGCTGTAGTCGGTTTCGCCATGAATAAGAGCCCGAAAGCCAAAGCAGATAAGACTATGAGTTTTTTTACGGACAATATAGACAATTCCATACACATCCATGAGCTTTTTCTGTGTTTTTTCATTGGTTAAAATCCCCCACACATATTGAATATGTTGACGTGTTCTCAAAGTCCTGAAACGATCGTTGTGGTGATCGTCGCTTCATATTCTTCTTCTGGTACAATCTCGCCCAGACGTTTCCCATCAATAATCATTTCTGCCCGAAGAGTACCTGAAGTTAGAAAGCCGTTGGCATCAGGTAATCCAGTCAAAACCCGGGCCTCGATGGGGCCATATTCTGGTTCAGGTTGTTCAGGATTAAGGAGTCCATACGCAATAGAGTTTGTCGCATTTATCATCGTAGTTGGTCCGCCTGTAACACTGAGTTCAATCGCGCGAACAGGTAAGACATATGGAGCAGAGCCGTTTTCCAAACTTGCAGTAAAATGAGAATATTTTTGATTAACATGAAAACCCGCACCACTTCCTGTGATATTGAGGATTTCAAAGGCGTTAGAAACAGAGGCTTCAAAGAGTAAATCGGCCACTAACTCATCATGGAAAGTCACTCGTCCAAAGTCAATATCTGGTGTTTTAAGTAGGCGCAAACGCTCATTCTCAGGAACAGATGCAGAAACGTCCACACTGGCTCTGCCGTCTAACTGTGTTTCAGGATCAAATTCCGCAGCAATAGCCCGCTCTCCTGGCCCACTTGCCAGCAAAGCAGCTAATCCTACATAATATAATTTTTTTAACATTAGCACCTTTCTATCTCCTATTCTCAAATCCTCTATCGAGAAAAAGATTAAGTATGTTCGTCAAAACTTGGAAGAACAACTCCCTTAAGACAAGGTTTAACTCTTAATCTCTTTCCCAATAGCATCAAAAATCAGTGTTTACTGATTTTTGATTCAATCCATATTACGTTAAGGTTGCGGCGGAACATTTTGCAAGCTCCATGTGATTGTGGATGTGTAAAGTGCTTGTCGCGCTGCACCGCCAGGAACCATTAATCTTATCGAGGTACTCGCGTGTTCTGGATCCTCCTTGTCAGTTCCCAAATCGGTTGTACCAAAACGCAAAAGGCTTGTCCCTGTTCCATGATCTTTTTCGGCCCAGAGAACATTCTGTGATGCACCCGGAGCAAACGAAAGTGTATGCTCCTCAGTATGACCGTTTGCAGGTTTAGGAGAAGATGACATTATTGTTCCATTGTACCAACTTAGTTCAGCCCCTGCCAAAACTGCATTCGCATGTTGAGGAGCATTAGAAGCTACCGTAAACTCTGTCGCCGATACTTGTAGTGTCCACCCTTCAAGCGAGCCTCTGTTGTCCGTTACTTGAACATAATTTGGTCGATTACCGCTACTCGTAGGTTGAAGGCGTGCATACAGAGTTCGGTCAGTGGCTGAAATAGGATTTGTCGTGCCAAAGTGGAAGTTAGAGGCAAAGTCAATCGATAGTGGGCCTAGAGTAGCAGGTCCTGTCGGAGGTCCAGGTTCTTCCGGTTCTTCTGGATCAATTGGTTGCTCTGGGTCTTCCGGATCCACTGGATCAGTTATATCACTTCCCTCAGTAAAACCAACCGCTCCCCAACCCGGATAAGTTGCTACTTCAGCTGCTTCTGCCACTTCTCCAACTGACGGTGCTAATATGCCTACAGCAATAAGCGCCAAAACTGATGATGACATAAGTTTGACTTGTTTCTTCATAGTGTTTCCCTTCTATTTTTAAAGTGAATCATTATTATATATATTTAATTTCCCGGTATCTCTGAGAGTATCCAGGTAAGTGTTGCTTGATAAGTATGGTTTTGGCGATTTGTTCTGATTGGGACAAGGAGTTGAACATCACGATTAAGAAGGGCGGTGTTTACTTCTCCCTTCTTACTGTATAAGTCCATTTCGACAAGATGATTCCCCCAACGAATAGTAGTTGTCCCCGTTCCACTGCCTTGTTCAGCCTGAGCAATGACTACAGAATCTTCCCCTTGACCTAAGAGCGAGGGTGCTCTTGGCTGATTAGAAGGTTGATAACCAACCACTACGGGATTGTACAATAAAATATCTGTAGCTTGAAGTGCCTGCTTGTTTCCATCATAAAATCGTATCGTTTTTTGTAACTTTAAAGTCCAGCCTTCAGCTGTACCACGTTGGTCTGTGACCTGAATAAAATTAGGCGTAATGGTGGACTGACCGTGTTCATCCCTAAGATACTGGGGCTGAGCATAATAAAATACTTTTTCTCCATCCTCCCTGTACATTTTAAACACAAACTCTGAGACATAGTCGATGCTTAGACTACTTCCTGTACCCTGTGAAGATGTTCTGTTTGGCTTCTGTATTTCCTCTGGAAGAGGGCTCATAGGCTGTCTAGCTAAATCACCAGGTCCAGGATGTAAAGGCTGTATAAGACCTGTACCACGCTGAAAACCAACACCTCCTCCTGTCTCATATGGCTCCATTGCCTCTACTGAAGAAGATAGGAAAGGTTGTACTACAACGAGTGAAACAAAGCTCGTTTTCAATGTTTTCTTTAATCTCATTCTCTTTCCTCTCAGTTTTTAATGTTTTCTTTTAAGCCCTGTAAGTCTTAAGGATTTCCAGGGGTAAGGGAAAGCTGCCACTCCAGGTACGTCATATAGGATGCCGAACGCTGTACTGTTGAACCAGGAATCATGAGAGATATAGGACCAAAACGCGGGCGATTCCCAGACTCACCTCCTCCACCAATCCCCATCCGAAAGATATCGTAATACCCTTTTTCAAATAAATCGGGAAGATGATTTTCAAGTTTGTCATCGGGAATATCCGTCACAGTCTCATAGATGGTATTTCCATCGTCATCAAGTATGGGGGCACCGTTTTCATCTAAGGAAGGACGAGCAAACTCTTCTGTATATTCTGCTAAATCACTTACCGTTCCTACAGAGTAATGCCAAGTCATCAAACCTTCGCCTGGATGAGCAACGATGACAGGTTGAAAGCGATTATTAAGTGTGATACTAGGGATTACTTCGCTTGGCTCGACCCATAGGTCTGGTGCATCAGCACTAGTATGGCCACTGGTAAATTTCAACTCTGCACCAATCAGAAAATCACCAGCCTGAGCAGTCGTTTCCTCTGGTGGATTGCCAAGAAGAGCAGTCCACATAAACTGATGAGCTTGCCTCACAGAAAGTGTCCAGCCACCTTGTTCAACCTCTCCTCGCCGATCAGTCACTTGTGCAAAGTTTGGAAAAAGTTCAAAGGCTTCTCCTATATTATTTCCTTCCTCATCAAGACGATGTGCTGGAAAGGGCCGAGCATAGTAAACTCTTTTTTTTGTAGAAACATCACCTTGGCCAAAAACAATACCTGAAACAAAATCAATTGATAATGCTCCAGGAGTACCTGGTTGTGGAGCAGGCATTCCTGGCGGAATAACAGGTTCTATTGGTGAAGTGGGTAAGTCTGGATCAACTGGTCCTACTTGACCACTCCCTGGCGCGAACTGAATGGCTCCCCACGAACGATAATTGGGCAATGCAGAGTTCTCTGCCAAAACTGTCACGGAATGCACTGCCACCATTATTACTGTTAATGCTAGTACAGTATATTTGAGAATCTTTTTATTCATAGTTCTTCCTTCTCTTATCATTTTCACTGCTACTTCTTAGTTTCTAGGTACGTCAGAAAGTGTCCATGTGAATAAACTCTGGTAGCCGGCAGAACGTTGTGCTGTTATACGTGGCACATGGAGAGTAATTGGCCCAAAACGAGGGGCTTGCCCCTTGTCCATCCTATAGTTGTCATAATAGCCTGCTTCAATAAACTTACTGAAGTCGCCTCCCCCTTCCTCTATTTCATCTAACATGTCCTCTGTAATCTCTGGTGGAAGGGGATTTCCCACAGCATAATGCCACGTCCCTTTACCTTGACCCGTATTCGCAGAAAGCACTGGAGCAGAAAGAACTCCCGGAACTAGGATGGTTGACACCCCGCCTGCATAATTCGGAACAGTCTCATCCGGTCTATTGTGTCCAGTTGTTGTACGTCCATGTGAAAAAGTGAGTCTTGCACCAGCTAAGAAGTCTCCTGGTCTTCCCTCTGCTTCACCAGTAACATCAGGTGAAGCCCCTACCCAGCGAAACTGCACATCTTGTCTGACACTCAACATCCATCCTTCCACATCAGGGCGTCTATCTGTTATCTGCACAAAGTTTGGAAAAAACTCTTGTTGCGCCTTTTTCCCATTCTTCTTGGAAATTGTAGCAAGCATAGGACGGGCATAGTAGGTACGATCTATGCGATCAATAGAACCTTGTCCAAAGTAAAGATTTGATACAAAGTCAATCGAAAGTAGCCCACCTGTCGGTTGTCCAGGCTGTTCTGGGATAATCGGTTGATAAGGATTGTCTGGATCAACAGGTCCAACGATTAAATCATCTTTCTCAAAGATAATCTTTGCAGTATTGGTTGTACTTCCTGCTCCTGGCAAAGTCGTAGCAACTGCTGGAGGAACTGTCGTATTTATTGATAAAGTTAGCAATACCAAAATCGTTGATTTCAATAATGTAACTAACATTACAAAAACCTCCTTTTTATTCCGCAGATGTAAAATTATTTTTACATACAATTAACTATATCTTAACATTTCTTAATAGTTTGGCAAAATAATAAGCCTCGAATATTCTCTAGTGACAGATAGAAATCCCCTGCTGTAGAGGATGCGAGACTATTAATTTTTTATTGTATACAATATTATTCTTTTGGAATTTTAGGAAGCTCTTGATTTTCTAGCTGTGCTCTAAGTGCTGCAATTTCAGCCTCTTTCTTAGCTTTTTCCTCTTCTTCTTTCTTCTTACGACGTTTCCAAAGTATGAACCAGATAAGCAATAATATCAAGAGAAGAAGTAAGCCTATAATTAACCATTTCAACCATGAACGATTCTCCGGCTCAATCGTCACATCACGTTCGTTGAAGTCATCGGCTTGTGCTCCAGTAATGGTAAATTCGCGCTCAAACCTCCACTCATGACGATAGGTAACCTCCTCTCCTTCTCTGTTTGTAGCTGTGTAATCCCCCTGATCATCTTTGGTACCATTTACAGTCATAGTCATCAGGTACCGCCCAGGTCGCAAGCGATCTCCCTCTAGTGAAATCGGAAAATCAAAGTTGGTATTGGGAGCCATTTGCATACGGTCTTGATTGACAGAATATACAATGTCGGGATTGTCAATACCTTGTACTTTGGCGTTCACATGCATTCGATTAAGAAAAGTCATTTTAGGATTTTGTAAGTTGACATTAATGACATTGCGATAATTGACTTGTCCAGGAGCTACATTATGCAACTTTAAATCTGGCTCAACTGTATTTTTATTTTGACGCATCAAGAGTGCTATCACGAAGGCAAAACGATTTGTCACAGCAAGCCCTTCCTGATCTGAAGGGACTACTTCCTCCTCTTTGATTTTCTCACGATAAGTAAGACCCCCGACAAGTTGACCATCAAATTTCTCATTAGGCATTTCTAGTTCAATATTAACCGTCTTTTCAGAATGCGCTGGTAAGGTAATTTCACGCTCAGCATTAATCAAATCGTCATAATTGAACCTCAGTGACTCGTCTGGTTCAATGTCGTTAGGCGAATATTCAACAACACCATTAATATTGGTTGTAGCAGAGGTAACATCTTGCTCTATCGTCATCTCACGATTAGTATCATTTTTCAGTGTCACTGTAACGGTTTGCTTCTCCCCAGGCTCTAAAATAAGGTCAAAAAAAGAATGCTCACTTGCGCGATTATCTAGGTCTTTAACATTCGCCGTGGCTGAAAATCCAAGCTGACTTGCTTTCACACTGTCTCTCGGTAATATTATCCCTAAAGTCATCAACAGCGATATGCTAACTATAAAAAATTTTTTCACATCTATCTCCATATTCGTCATTTTATAAAAGTGCAGTCTCATAACAGACCAGTACTTCTACATTGAGTTATCAGTTTGTTTTTTTCTCCCTTTAAACACAGCAAAGGAAAACAAACTGATAATGAAAAAAATACTTGCTGCAATCACAAAGATTTTCGTAATTTGGGGCTGGTCATGAACTGGTTCTGCTGTTATATTATCTTCATTATCGACTATTAAAGTGTATTCAATTCTTTGCTCCTTCTCCTCTTCTGGGATTTTCACACGCATACTTAACTTATACTCCTCTCCTCGTTCAAGCCGTTTTTCATTATTCAAAGGAAGGGTAATTTTTGCTTGTGGTACAATAACACCTTGTCTGGTCTTAAGTTCGGAAACTTTTTCGCCTGAATCAGCAGTAATCACCGCATCCACACTAATACCAGAAAGAATTCGGTGATTAGGATTAATCAACTGTAATGTTTGTGCAGCGACTTCTAACTTACCCAAAGAAAGTTTTAAAGAGGAAGCTTGTACTTCTCCAGTATCTAGCACTAATGCAAAAGCTCTATTATAAACATTGAGAATCCCCCCTGTACGTTCTGCTTCCTTAGTATGACGACTTACATTAATACCACCTATAGCTTGACCTGATAGCTCTTGAGAAAGAGAAATTGTGATAGGGATACGCCTTCTTTCATACGGTGCGAGAGTAACTTTTATTTTCTCTCTTGTTCCCTCTTCTCCGATTTTCACATTCTTGTAAAAATCAAAAGAAGGCGCTCTATACAAATATTCTTGACTTTCCCTGTTCTCTAAACTGTAGTCAATAACTAAATTTTCATTAGTTATTGCTTGATTTGCAGATATATCAAAAGTATTTTCAACTTTACCATTGGTGATTTCAATGTAGAGGACGAACTCTTTTTCATCGCTAATATCCAACCACCAGTAAGATAAATCTTTCCTGTTTTGCTTCTGGGCTTCGCTTGGTATAGCTTGGGCACTAAAATCCATTGCCTGATTATCAAGTCCTTCCTCAGCTTCAGCTTTTGGTGCCAGGACTAGCATTGCACATCCTAAAATTAACAGAACAATCTTTTTCATCTTGTCAATCCCGCTCGAAAATTTCTTTAATGTATCTTTTTTTAATATTTAATTTATATTATAACAAAACAATTACTCAAACCCTTCTATTATGATTAATGACAAGAATATTTGACACAGTTCACAGCAGCAAAAATTACTGTAAGAGGCTATAATATACAACAAATAGGTTATTTTTGTTGTTTAAGATACAAGTAAAGGGGAAATGTACTAACATGGCTAAAATAAATGATTTACGTGTCTTAAGAACACGAAAAATGATTACACAAGCTTTCTTTTCTTTATTAAGAAATAAAAAATTTGAAAAAATTTCTATTCAAGAAATTGCTGATGCTGCAATGATTAATCGAGCAACTTTTTATGCCCATTATGCCGACAAGCAAGATCTTTATGACAGTTTGATTGACACTTTTATACTGGACTTTATCAAAATTTTAGACGAGCAAAATCCCGTGGATGGCACTGATGTTTATGTCAACGATATCGAGGAGATGTTGGCGCGCTTCTACGATTTTGTACGTCAAAATCCAGAGGTAGCCCAGATTGTGATTGATAAATCACAGGACCAAACGATTATTAATCGCTTTATCGAGATATTAACCGAGCGTTATACCGAGCTTTTCGATAAGCTGGAAATTCGTGAACATGATGTACGAGTGCCTAGTGATTTTGTCATCAGCTATATTACTTCTATCTTGGCTGGAACACTTAAATGGTGGGTTTCTTCGTCAAGTACTATGAAATCAAGTGATTTTGCGCATCTCATTGTTAAATTGATTTCCAATGGTCATTTGACTGTTTTAGGTGTTAATATAAAGTCATAAATGTTCTGTTAGGTGAAGAAAAAGCAGATTTCACCAGTAAAATCTGCTTTTTCTTCACCTATTTCTTTATAAAAAATCGCGCAAAATATAAGGTTATTTTACGCGTCAGAGTACTCTATCTCTCATTATTTATATATTATTTGCTCAGCAAACCGACTGCCGCCTCATCAGCAATAACAACAACATCTGCATGTTTTTGCAGGATTGATGCTGGCATAGCTTCCGTGATTTTACCTTCAACCATACCTTTGATTGCTTCTGCTTTTGATTCACCGTAAGCCATCAAAACGATAGATTTAGCTGTCATGATTGAAGCAATCCCCATAGATATAGCTTTACGTGGCACATCTTCCTCATGTTTGAAGAAACGTGCATTTGCTTTGATTGTACTTTCTTGGAGGTCAACCACGTGTGTTGTTTCTTCAAATGAAGTTCCTGGTTCATTGAAACCGATGTGACCATTTTGACCAATACCAAGAATTTGGAAATCAATAGGATGCTCAGCAATGATTTGATCATAGGCTTTCGCTTCCGCTTCCAAGTCTAATGCTTTACCATTTGGTAAAAAGTTTTCTTTGAAAGGTTTTTCGTTAAAAAGATGCTTGTTCATGAAGTAATGATAAGATTGTTCATCAGAGCCATCAAGTCCAACATACTCATCCAAGTTTACTGAGGTCATATCTGAAAAATCCAGATCCGATTTAACAATTTGATTATAAAATTCAACTGGCGTTGACCCCGTAGCAAGACCTAAGGTTTTAGCACCATTGTCCATAGCTTCTTTGAGTAAGTCAAAGCCGACTTTTGCACCTTCAAGTTGATTTTTAACAGTGATAACTTTCATGAGAGAGTCTCCTTTTCCGAATTGGTATATACACATTATAAACTTAATTCATTTCCTTGTCAACAATAAAATTATGTTTTTAAATAATTTTTCAAAAGAAAACTTTTCTAAAAGTGGTATAATATGAAACAGCTGCATATTTCATATCTCATGAAGATGAAAGGTGGAGTATGTCATCCTCTCTCCCAAATAAGAAAGGCTGTCTTGAAAGTTTTAACTTTTATAAATGACAAGGAAAATATATTTTGAATATTAATGATTTTGACTTTAATTTACCAGAAGAACTCATCGCACAAACACCACTTGAAAAACGTTCTGAATCACGTCTCCTAGTACTTGATAAGGAAAGTCATTCTATGGAAGACAAGCACTTCTACGATATTGTGGATGAGCTTAATCCCGGAGATGCACTCGTACTTAATAATACACGCGTTCTCCCTGCACGTCTCCATGGTATCAAGCCTGAAACTCATGGGCACGTTGAACTTCTCCTGCTCAAAAATACAGAAGGAGATCGCTGGGAAACTTTAGCTAAGCCTGCAAAACGTATGCGTATTGGGCAAGAGCTTTCTTTCGGTGATGGCCGCTTAAAAGCAACCGTTGTTGAAGAATTGGAACATGGCGGACGTATCGTTGAATTTAGTTACGCTGGTATCTTCCTTGAAGTGCTAGAGAGCTTAGGTGAAATGCCACTTCCACCTTATATCCATGAAAAATTAGAAGATAAAGAACGTTATCAAACCGTCTTTGCAAAAGAAAATGGATCTGCTGCTGCACCAACTGCTGGTTTGCACTACACACCTGAGTTATTAGATAAAATTCGTGCCAAAGGTGTTCATGTTGTGGAACTTACCTTACATGTAGGCTTGGGAACTTTCCGACCAGTGAGCGTTGATAATATTGAAGAACACCATATGCATAGTGAATTCTACCAACTGTCTGAAGAAGCTGCTGAAACACTTCGTGCTGTCAAAGCTTCTGGGCATCGTGTGATTGCTTGTGGCACAACCTCTATCCGTACTTTAGAAACGATTGGGACAAAATTTAATGGAGACATCCAAGCAGATTCTGGCTGGACAGATATCTTTATCAAACCCGGTTATCAATGGAAAGTAGTTGATGCTTTTAACACAAACTTCCACTTGCCAAAATCTACGCTCGTTATGCTAGTCTCTGCTTTTGCAGGTCAAGAATTTATCCTAGAAGCTTATCAGCATGCAATTGATGAGCATTATCGCTTCTTCAGTTTCGGGGATGCCATGTTCGTGAAATAAATGAGTTTTCTTAATTTAGCACTCACTAAGGATTTTATTTCTATTCTTTCAGATGGACAGATTACAGAAAATGGACAAGCTATCCGCACACATTTCAAAAAATTTTATGTAAGTCCAAATGGCTTTTTAGTAGGAATTACCGGTTTCCATAAGATAACCGAAGAAATCCTTGTACAAATCCATTATCAACCGCACCTAACACCCCTAGAAGCTCAGGAGTTCCTCCTCAGCGCACTGCTTCGCTATAAGGATAAACGATCAGCTTTAACTAAAAAAGTCGCTTACAATGCTGTTATCGCCTTCTTTAATAATGGCCTGCCCCAGGCAAAAACTTATCATATAGAAGACGGGAGTCTCACGACTAAAGACTATCTCGGTTCAAGTTTAATTTCCTTTCCTCCTGATGATATTGACTTTGACCCTAATAAGCTAATCAGTACTTGTCTTAAAGATGGACAGTATCCTCTGCCTAAAATACAGTTATTGCAGCGCAATGCTCTTTATCGGGTTGCTGAAAGTTCCCAAACTGTTAACAAAACTATTTTTCAAGAAATAATAAAAAGTCGAGAAAAATGAATTTCTCGACTTTTTAAGTAGCCTCAATCAGTAGTAGAAAACTTTTTATTGAGAGTGTTAAGATAAGTAAAATTGTAAATTTTTACACATTGCCTACAATTCAACAATATTTAAAGATCTGTGATTTTATCACTTCTTTTTCTGTTATAATAAAATTGAAAGCGCTTTTAATTATTGTAGGGTTGTTCAACCAGAAAAAATTTTATTTCTGAAAAGAGGGGAAACACATGCACAAAATTTTAAAGAAAACTATTATTCATTGCCTAGCTTCAGCTGCTTTTCTGTCAGCGATAGCTCCAGCAACAGTAAAAGCTGTTCAAACTGATGAAGTAGATACTTCCACCAATGCAGTAGCTTTACAAAAATTAACCAAACAGCAACAAGAAATTATGGATGGCATGCGGCAAAAAGAACAAGAATATGCCGCATATGGCGATGCAGCTTCCGTTGTAGCTGATGAAAAAGCTACCGCTCGTTCAGCATATGGGGCTTGGAGTTGGCGTGATGGGGTAATAGCTGTAACAGATGCAGGTTCTAGTCTATTAATAACAAATTCGTGGCATGCAGGGATTGTTGCACCACAAAAAAAATATGTGGTTGCCGAAGCAGAAGGTGTTGGTAAAAAAGTTAGGCTGGCAAGTGGAGATTGGGGAACGAAATTTAGAAATAACAGAGTATGGCAGATGGGAGTCAAAAAAACAAGTATCGCACAAGATTATAATGCAGGAAAGTGGGCTGGTCAACAGGTTGGAAAGCCTTATAATTTAAACTTTTGGAATATTAAACAAAAAAATAGTTTTTACTGCTCTCAATTAGTTTGGGCTGCATATTATTACACTGCAAGAGTAAATTTAGATAAGACTGATAATAATATCGGTTCTGCTTGGGCAGTGCACCCAGGCGAATTTGTCTCAAATCCACTTACAGTTTTAATCTACAGGAATAAATAAATGAAGAAAAAAATATTTAATTCTTTACTTCTTTTATCATGTTTAGCCGCAGTGGTTCTGGGAATCAAAATCTTATTTTTCAATAACAAAGAAGCTAACTTTAAAATTGCAAGCAATGCTGATTTCTACATCGTATCCAATAACAATATCAAATCATATAAAGTTGAAAATAATACACCAAAATTACTTCATACTGACAAATTAGCTATTGCAGAAGATGTAAATGGTTGGTTTTCAAAAGGAGAAATTCAAAATAGATATCTGATTTTTTCAGAAGGACATTCTAAAAGTGCTAAAAAGAATGAAAATATCTTATCAATAGACTTTGAAAAGGGAGAAGTAGTTAAACGTAGCTCAAATAAGTATGCTTATACAGGTGCAGGTTCCACTACTGATTATTACTATACTTTCCAAGCAACAGGAGATGATGGTTTTCTCTACTCTTTTGACAAAAATGGAAAAGAAATTGATTCGTATAAGTTTACTTCATCAGCGTTACCCTCTACACAATTTACTGGTAGCAAGGGAAAATTGTACATGATAATCACACAAGAAAATCAAAAAAGCAAAATATTTGAAAGTTCTTTATATACTTTCAATGATGGAAACAATCTAAAAGTACTTGAAAAACAGAATATAGATGACAATAGTGAATATCTCTATGATTTTACTTCTTTAGAAAAAATTGAAGAAAATTTATATTCGCCTGTTACCTCTCGTCGTAACAGGAAAACTTTCGAAGTTACACCTGATAATAGAATCATGAAATTTGATTTGAAGAACAATGAAAAAAGCTTTATCACATTAAAAGAAAATTATCCCAATCTTATTTATAAAAGTAAATCTGAAAACTACTTGATAACTGTACACGAACCTAATATGCTACAAAAATCAGGTTTTTCAGTTATAAATACCAAAAATAACGAAAACTATTTTGTTGATGTTAGTGATATATTAAATTCTAAAATTTATGAGGAGAGTAATATTTGGACTTTAAATACTACAAAAGACAATAAACTAATTATTTTAGCAGGAAATTCAGTACTCCTTTATGATTTAGATAATAAAACATTATTATCTGAAACAAAAATTTTTAATGATAATACAGAAACTCCCTTACATGTTTGGACAAAATGATGCCACAATCAGACTATAATATCTGGATTATTTTTGCTCTCTCCTCTTGAACTCTGTCGCTTGGCTAGTGCATTTCTTAATCTTCTCTAGTAAGTTTTTGCCCCAAGTAGTAATTCTCGCTAGCAGGCAGTCTCGTAACAAAGATTATATAGAGGCTCTCATTCGTCGCGCGCAGTATTTCTAAAATCGCTTAAGACACAAAATATGAAACCCTAAGTATAAAAAAGCAGCTGAACTCTTTTCATTCAGCTGCTTATAATTTTATTTCAAATTGTATAGTTTTTTATAAGTTCCTTCCGTTAGGACTAAGCTACTCAAAAATCAAGAACACTTGGTAAATACTAAACAACTTCCCAAGAATTGGAAAACTTTTATCTATTATTATTTCGAAAAATAAGGGTTCGTTTTGAAAAGGATATCGAGGAGCGCAACACCAACTGCTGCCACAATAATCGCCTTAATAATAGCTCCAAGAATAAAAGGTGCAAAGCCCATGCCAAAGGCTGTTCCCCAAGATGCGCCGATAAAGAATTTCAGCCACACAGTACCGAGAACAAGGATCAAAAACTGAGCAAGAAGGTTTGTCAGTAAAATGGAGAAAAATTTTCGTTCAGTCTTTTGTAAAAAATACGAAAGGAGAGGTGCAACTATTACAAAGGAGAATAAAAATCCACCTGTTGGTCCAAATAAAGCACCAATCCCTGAAGCTCCCCCTGCATAAACAGGTAAACCTACCGCTCCTAACACGAGATAGATAAGCAATGCAAAAAAACTCTCACGTGGCTGCAGCAAAGTTGCAACGAGCCCAACGGCTAATGTTTGAAGCGTAATAGGTACAATCCCTGCAGGAATAGCCAGAGGAGAAAGCACTGCAATAATTGCTGCTCCTAAGGCAATAAGAGTAATAGAATAAGTTTTAGAAATCTTCATAAAAAGTCCTTTTTGTTTTATGAGTAAAATTATATCAGCTTTTACACCTGGTTTCAAGAAACGATATGTTTTTAGTCTCACAATTTCCAATCTGGCTAAAATAAGCCTCTGCTTGGATGCTCAAAAAGCTGGTATAGTCATTATTGAATAGTTGAAATTTTCTTCAATTAGTAATGGGACCAGAAGTTACGATAGAACCTTTGCCATCTAATTCGATGACATAATCACTAATTTTTCGTATAAAAGGATCGTGAGTCACTATTATCACTGTTTTCCCTTTTGTTACTTCATCACTTAGTAATTTTAACATTATATTTCGATTTTCTATATCCAAAGAACCTGTAGGTTCATCTGCTAAGATTAGCTCGCTCTTTTTTAGCAAGGCTCTAGCTAAGGCAACTCTTTGCTTTTCACCGCCAGATAAACGAAATACTTTTGTTTTTAAGGGTTGGTCTATGTTGACCTGATTTAAAACTTCTCTTATTTTTTCTCTTTTCTTTTTAGAAGACAGCTGAGTATAAAATAAAGCTGCCTTCAAATTTTGCTCGATATTCTCATCTTCAATCAATGCAAAGTTTTGAAATAAATAAGAAATTTTATTCCGACGATACAGCAATGACTTTTTACTGTTTACGATTGGAGCGAATTTTCCAAACAAATAATAACTTCCTTTGTCATAGTCATCAATCATGCCGATAATATTCAAAAGTGTGGACTTGCCTGACCCACTGGGACCATAAACTACAACTAATTGTTTTTCTGGAATTTGTACATTAATTTTATCAAAAAGTATTTTTGCACCATAGCTCTTTTCCATATCTTTTATTTCTATCAGCATGTGTTTACTCTCCTTTGAGGATATTCAATAAATCTTTTTTCTCTGTTCTTTTCAATATTCCTGTGACTATAGCGAGCTCCATAATAATATAGATCATGAGCAGCTCTATGAGCGTTTGATCTGCTCCATTCATTTTAGCATTTACAAAACCAATAATATATTGAAGAACAATTAAGGCGACGAGTGGGAGATAAGTTCTTATCCAAGAACATCCCAGTGAACGATATACGCCTATTTTTTTCTGTATGTTATGACATAAAAAACTACTGTAGAAATTATCATGCAGGCAAATAATATTACCGAAAATAAATTGATAAAAAAGTAATTGATTGGATTACCTACCGTCAGTAATAAGGTGGTTTTCTTTATATCTTTTGCATTAATAAATGATGGATACATAGAAAGGTGAGCATCTTCTTCTAAAGCATGTCTTAACTTTTTATAAATACTTTCTTTCGGTTCTGTTAAGGGGATTAACATCGCATAGGGATTTTCTAAAGAGGGAACAAGATTTTCTCCCGTATTATTCTCTGGTGTATACACGATAACAATATCAGCTGAAACTTTTTTTATCTTATCCGCATATACAGTTACTCTCTGATCCTCCTTAATGTCATAAAATTTTATCGAAGAGGTAAAACCGGGCCGCGATTTAAATGTATTCGCTATTTTATTTTTTATATCGCTTGTTTTCATGAACTTATCTGCGATTAAAAGAACCATATTTCCTTCTTCACGAGAAATATTTATGGGTTGGTTATGCTTGTCTAGGATAGGATGTTTTTTTAAGTAGTTTATATTAACATCTGTCGTTCTAAGACTTTCTAAACCTATTTGTGAAGACAAGTTATTTTCGGAAGCATGGATTCCACCTAACTCTTCTTGTATGCGTATCAATTTATTATAATAAGTTGGTTCAGCTAGATTTTCTTTAAAGCCAATCATTGGTGCATATAAGGCGCCATAATCAGAGAGTTCTGTTTTACTTAAGTCTAGCGACTGGTGAACGAGAGTGACCAAACCCGAGAGAGTGGAGAGACTTATGGCGAAGATTATCGTTTTTACAAGGTAAAGAAAGATATGACTATATTTAAAGAATGATTTATTATTGACTTGATTAACAATAGACACTCTAGCCACAATCCATACTGCAAATAAAGTTATGACCGCACTTATCATAAAGATTAATAGACTAACTTTAGCATAATCAAAACTAAATTTTTTTAAAATAAAAATTGTTGCCACTGCGTACGTTGTGGCAAATACCCCAACCATCTTTTTTATAAAGATAAAATTAGCTATATCAATATTCTCAAAACCACTAAGTTTATAAACAGCTATTTTCTTATTATTTTCAGCCAGCCAAACAAATAAAAATATAAAATAAAAGATTAGCGAAACAGTAATAACAATGCTCAAATTGTCATTGGTTAAGATTAGGGGAGGGCTTTTAGAAAAATCAGAGGGATTTTTTTCTAAAGCCTCTGGCGTAATCTCAATGCCATATTTTTGACTTAATGTCTGAGATAAATTAGTCATAAACTTACTTTTCCCCGAATCTGCTGACTTATAAAGAAAGCTCCCTTCGTGAAATTCTTCAAAGCTCAAACTGCTAAAATTTTTATAGTTAATAAAAG
This sequence comes from Lactococcus sp. UBA7128, assembly GCF_002492185.1. Classification (NCBI taxonomy): domain Bacteria; kingdom Bacillati; phylum Bacillota; class Bacilli; order Lactobacillales; family Streptococcaceae; genus Lactococcus; species Lactococcus sp. UBA7128. The sequence goes on along the minus strand of NZ_DKXK01000001.1, from coordinate 8,093 downwards.
AAGTTACACCATGTGCTGATAATTTCTTGTCTTCATGTGCTAATCCATAGAAGGTAATTCTAGATATATTTGACAAAAAATCTGCCTTTCCCTTGTCATCATGTACAACTCCAATATAAGATGTTCTAATACAAAAGAGAGTATCACTTTCTTTTGATACTCTCTCAATAGTATTTACTATATCTTGATAGTTTCCCTTTGAACTTGGAACAGAGCTAACATAAAACTCTTCATAGCCATTCAGATTGTATTCTTTCTTGATTTGGTTATCTACCCAATCATTTTTAATCATAAAAGCCAACGATAAACTCATCGTTACATATAAAGCCAGAATCATTCCTTTTAAAAGTTTACTCAGCATCTGTATAGTTTACCCCACAAATCTAAATTTGATTGATTACACTTTTCCTCCAGGTGCGATTGGTCCACCGTTGTAGGCGCCGTTCCATGCGCCTTTTACCCAAGTAACAGAAGTTTTTTTAGGTGTCACCCAAGAATTTCCGCCTCCATTATAAGCATTACCTACTCTAGCCCAGCCCGTATGTGAAAAAGAGTAGTTCGTATATTGGGTCGTTGCAGTTCTGTTCCCCCAGGCCGTGTTGGGATAAATGGATGAAGTTACCCAATAAACTCCAAATTTAGTATGGATAGCTGCAAATGCTAGCGTTTGAACGAGAAACAGACTAAGAATTAAAGTTGTGAATAAAGCTCTTTTTTGTCTCTTGCTCTTAGGTCTTCTCTGGTAATCATATAACGCTTTTCTTTAAATTATCTATTCATCCTCATAGTAACACATATGTAATCATAATGCAAACGCTAACAAAAAAATGAAATCGATGAAACTTTCGACTCCATTTTTTCTTTTTAACATTTATTGCTGTTTTTTAGCAGTTACTGTTCAAACCGCTTTTCCCTTCCGATATTCATCTATCATGTCCATAAAGTCATCAAATAAATAGCTGGCATCATGTGGTCCAGGCGCGGCATCAGGATGAAATTGAACCGAAAATGCTGAATGGCGCTTATGACGGATACCTTCAACCGATTTGTCATTGATTTCCACATGAGTAATCAATAAATCTTCGGGCAAATCTTCGGCTGATACAGCATAACCATGATTTTGACTGGTAAAGTCAATTCTTCCAGTCGCAATTTCTTTCACCGCATGATTGAAGCCACGGTGCCCGAACTTCATCTTATAGGTCCTTGCTCCATTGGCCAAACTGAAAAGTTGATGGCCCAAGCAAATCCCAAAAATAGGAAGTTCCCCCTGAATACGCTGAATCATCTCCACAGCCTGTGGGACATCCGTTGGATCCCCAGGACCATTACTCAGCAAGACACCATCTGGATGCATAGCCAAGATTTCTTCTGCTTCTGTGTTATAAGGAACAACTGTAATATCACAATTGCGCTTTGAGAGTTCTCGCAAGATTGAATGTTTAAGCCCAAAGTCAACAACTACCACCTTTCTTCCTGTGTTTGGCGAGGAATAAGGTGTTAAAGTGCTGCTTTTCTCCACTTGATTATTGGGTAAAACAGTTGCTTTAAGTTGACTCATCTGATGTTCAAGATCATCTTTGGTATTGACCAAGGCTGCTTTCATAGTTCCGTGCTGACGAATAATTTTTGTGAGTGCCCGTGTGTCAACTCCAGTGATTCCTGGAATATTTTTGGCTTTCAAAAATTCATCCAAGGACATCTGAAGTCTCCAGTTGGAAGGACGACGTGCTGCTTCACTGACAACAATTGCCTTACAGCTTGGATGAATGGATTCATAGTCGTCTCGGTTGATGCCATAATTCCCCACCAATGGATAGGTAAAAGTCAAAATCTGTCCATTGTAAGATTGATCAGTAATGGATTCTTGATAGCCTGTCATGCCTGTGCTAAAGACGAGTTCCCCCGTTATATCCGTGTTGGCACCAATTGATTCTCCCTCAAAGATAGTCCCATCTTCCAATATTAACAGTCGCTTCATAGATTCCTCCGATAATTCCTCGCTCAGTTACGCAATACAGCCTCCAAAATGGCCATACGTGTATAAACGCCATTTGTCATTTGTTGAACAATGCGACTCTTCGCGCACTCAACTAGACTATCAGCTATCTCAACATCACGATTAACCGGTGCTGGGTGCATGATAATTGCTGTATCACGAAGCTGTTTCGCACGTTCTACTGTCAAGCCATAACGTTCATGGTAATCTTCTTTTGAAATGATATCTCCAGCAGTGTGACGTTCGTACTGTACACGAAGTAACATGTGCACATCCAGCTCCGGCAAGATATCATCAAGATTGGCATAGGTGCCGTAGGCACCAAATTCTTCTTCGTTGTACCACTTTTCAGGACCCGTGAAATAAAGTTGTGCCCCTAGCCTATTGAGCATCATCATATTTGACTTAGCAACGCGAGAGTGCGTCAAATCACCAGAGATGGCAATCTTTAGTCCTTCAAATTTACCAAATTCTTCATAAATCGTCATCAAATCAAGCAAACATTGGCTAGGATGCTGACCACTGCCGTCTCCGCCGTTCACAATCGCACAGCTAATACTGTCGGATTGAATCAACTGTTCATAGTATTGTTCTTCAGATGAGCGAATGACACAGACTTCCACGCCAAGTGCATCTAGTGTTAAAATAGTGTCATACAACGTTTCCCCTTTACTAAGTGCACTTGTGCCTACATCAAACTCCAGCACGTCTAATCCAAGTTTACGCTCTGCGATATGGAAAGAGTTGTGCGTCCGCGTGCTGTTTTCAAAAAAAAGATTGGAAGTGAAAATTTGACGCTCGTTTTCAAATTTCGCTGTCCCTTTTTTAAACTCAGAAGCACGTTTGATTAAGCCCATTACTTCTTCTGTTGATAAAACTTCCATGCTTGTCAAATGCGACAAGCTCACTAAACCATTTGTTACTGACATTACAGGTCTCCTTTACCCTCATCGCACTCTCTCTGTAGTGCGATTTTTTTAAATGTTGACGAACGACGATAAGTTGCTCTGAGTGTTATTGTTTCCCGGAGCAAAACTTTATATTAAGCTTCCTCTGGTAAAACCAGGTTCAGCACAATACCAATGATTGTTGCAATAGCTACAGATGAAATCTGTAAGTTTTGCGTAATTTCAAGAACCATACCACCAATACCGATGACCAAAACGACACTTGAGATTAATAGATTACGTTTGATATCAAAGTTAATCTTATTTTCTACAATGATTTTCAACCCACTTGCAGCGATTACCCCGAAAAGAGCGATTGAAGCACCACCAATAACCGGGCTTGGAATGGAGGTCAACAAGGCTGTAATTTTTCCTACAAAGCTGACCACAATAGCCAAGACTGCCGCACCTGCAATCACATAAATTGAGTGAATTTTTGTAATGGCCATAACACCAATGTTTTCACCATACGAAGTAACTGGCGGCGCCCCAAGGGCTGAGGCAATAACTTGTGCCACACCATCACCAGCTAAAGTACGGTCAAGTCCTGGATCTTTGAAATAGTCTTTGCCTGTCAAAGAATTCAAAACCATGATATGACCAAAATGTTCTGTCATTGTGACAAAGGCGATTGGCCCCATTGTCAAGATAGCAGACGGATAAAAAGCCCATTTATAGTTTAAAAAGGGAATTTCCATCGCTGGAAGTGCCAGCCAGTTTGCATGTGATACATTATTAAAATCTACAATAGTTTGCCCTGTTATTTTACCAATAATGATAGCCGCAATATAGCCCGTGACAATCCCGAGCAAAATAGGAACTACTGATAGAAACCCCTTCCCGTAGATGCTGAAAACAACGATAGCCATGACGGTAATCATCGAGATAATCAAGAAAGGTAAGCTATAGCCTGTCATCGCTCCAGGATTTGTGTACATGGAGTCATTGATGGCTACAGGTGCAAGTGAAAGTCCAATAACCATAACGATAGGTCCTACAACGATTGGTGGAAGCACCCGATCAATCCAGCCCTGTCCAGCAAAGCGGACGATGAGGGCAACGAGTAAATACACTAGACCGCCTGTTAAAGCACCCTGAGCAATGGCTGGCATCCCCCCTTGTTTCATTAAAAGCTGCATTGCTCCGATATAGGCAAAGCTAGAACCCATATAGGCCGGAACCTTAAACCGTGTTACTGACATATGAGCCAAGGTTCCTAAACCTGAACTGAGTAAAGCAATGGCTGGATCAATCCCTACAAGGATTGGAACCAAAACCGTTGAACCAAACATGGCAAATAAATGCTGGAAAGATAAGCCAAACCATTGACCGCCTTTTGGCTTTTCATCAACTTTTAAAAGAATATCTGTATTACTTGCCACACTTATGCCTCGTCTTTCTTAATCAAGATACTATCTACACCATCTATTTCTGCCATATTCACAATTATTTCCTCATCTTGAGCTGTTGGAATATTTTTTCCAACATAATCCGCACGAATTGGCAATTCACGATGCCCACGATCGACAAGCACCGCAAGCTGCACACGTGCAGGACGTCCACGTTCTACTAAGCCATCGATTGCTGCACGAATTGTACGTCCTGTATAAAGCACATCGTCCACCAGCACAATATCTTTCCCAGTAATATCAACGTTGATTTCTGTTGTATCTTCTGTCGCTTTCTTATCATCACGGAACGGACGTGTATCCAACTCACCTAAAGGCATATCAATATTTTCCAATTGTGTTAAGCGCTCTTGGATACGTTGTGCCAAGTATACACCACGCGTTTTAATTCCGATAAGGACTAATTTGTCTAATTCCTTGTTTCGTTCAATAATTTCATAGGTAATACGTGTAATCGCACGTTTCATCGTGATTTCATCGATGATTTCTTTTTTTGCCATAAAACACTCCAATATAGAAAAATTCCCTAGTCCAAGGGCTAGGGAAGGCATCAGAAAATACTCTATAATATACTTTAATTAAGTTCATTCAAGATTCTGACCTTGCCTGCCTCTCTGGACACACTTAAAGGTTATAGAGATTATAGCAAATCCTTGATTTTTTTGCAAGAATTTATGATTTCAAGTTTGGAAAAACTACCTAGGCATTGAAAATTATCATTTTTCTAAATTACGCCATCAACAATATATTAAAAAGTCGAGAAAGTCATTTTTCGGCTTTTTTGCAGAATACAGGACACGCTCTCTTCTACATGTCATAGTATTCGAGAAAAATTATGCTATATTGTTCAATAGTTCCATAAAAACTGCACCTGTATTGATTCTAAATATCACTCAAAGCTTCACCACAAAAGCTTCATAAGGTCTGAGTGTACTTCCTTTCAAGTTTATTTGACCATCAGAATAGTTATGAATAAGAATTTCTTTAACTGTTCCCTCTGTTGAAAATGAGTTGTTCTTCGCACTAAAATTAGCAACAATTAGCCACTTTTCTCCCATGTAAGAACGTACATAAGCAAAAACTTCTTCTTCTGTTTCTGTTAAAAGTTCAAATTCCCCCCAAATAATTAAAGGGTTCTCTTTACGTAGGGCAATCAATTTTTGATAGGTATAGAAAATAGAATTTTTATCTTTTAGAGCAGCTTCAACATTTATTTGCTTATAATTCGGATTCACAGCTAACCAAGGCTTGCCTGTTGTAAAGCCTGCATTATCTTGTGCATTCCACTGCATCGGTGTACGTGCATTGTCACGTCCTTTGGCATTGATTGAAGTCAAAATCTCCTCTTTACTGTAGCCTTCCTCCAATCTTTCATAGTACATATTCCGACTTTCGATATCATCAATTTGTTGGATATCAGTTACGGGGCTATTGGTCATCCCAATCTCTTCCCCCTGATAGATATAGGGTGTCCCTTTCATCATGTGCAACAAAATTGCTAGCATTTTAGCAGATTCTACTCGATATTCTTTATCGTTGCCCCAGCGTGAGACAATCCGCGGCAAATCATGATTATTCCAGAAAAGAGAATTCCAGCCTTCATCTCCAAGTTCTGTTTGCCATTTACTAAAGACTTCTTTTAATTTTGAAATCTCTAGCGGAATCAAATCCCACTTGCTTTTTCCTTCTGCTTCGTCTAAGCCGATATGTTCAAATTGAAAGACCATCGAGAGTTCTTTGTTGGCGGAGTTAGAATATTGTTTCGCGATTTCAGGTGTTGCGCCCCAAGTCTCTCCCACCGTTAGGAGATTTTTTCCGCCAAAAGTTGCTTGGTGCATTTCTTTTAAATAATCATGCAGCTTTGGTCCATTGCCTGTTATGCCCTTATCTGGCTGTTTTCCTATAAGATCAATAACATCCATACGGAAACCACCGATGCCTTTGTCTATCCAGAAATTCATCATGTCATAAACTGCCTGACGTAGTGCTTCATTTTCCCAGTTCAAGTCGGGTTGCTTTTTGCTAAATAAGTGTAAGTAATATTGGCCTGCTGTCTCATCCCACTGCCAAGCTGATCCCCCAAATAGCGATTTCAAATCGTTAGGCAGACTGCCATCCTCAGCTGCATCTCGCCAAATATAATAGTCCCGATATTTACTTTTTTCAGATTTTCTCGCTTCGATAAACCATGGATGCTCATCACTGGTATGGTTAACAACCAGATCCATAATAATCTTAATCCCGCGCTTCTCTGCTTCAGAAATCAATGTTTCCATATCTGCCATCGTTCCGAACTCATCCATGATTGATTCATAATCTGAGATATCATACCCATTATCATCATTAGGTGATTTATAAACTGGGCTAAGCCAAATGCCAGTGATGCCTAATTTTTCCAGATAATCTAGACGAGAAATAATCCCTTTAATATCTCCAATCCCATCACCATTACTGTCTTGAAAACTACGAGGGTAGATTTGATATATTACTGCTTCTTGCCACCAATTTTGTTTATCCATGATTCACCTCTCTTTTAATGCAAACGGTTGCTTAAAATTATGATAGCATTTTTAAGCAAAATGAGCAACAAAAGAGAGCATTAATTTTTTCGAAAAGGCTGCTCACTTTTTCTTCAAAGCCAGCAAGTGAGAATATTCCAAGTCATATGTTGCTAAGTCAATCCCGAAAACTTTTTCTTGCTTTTCCAAATCATAGACAAGAAGATTTTTCCAAGTCAATATCCAAACTTTGCCGTCTTTATCAAAGTCAACATTAATGAGTGTATCATCTGTAGAGTAGTTCTCCATGAGTGATTCATTAAGTGCTAAGCGACTGATTTTTTGGGTGTCTATGTCGTAGAAGCTTATTATCATTGATGTATCAAAACTGTCATTCGTATGACTTATAGCTAAAGTTTTTTCGTCATTGGAGACTGCTATTTTATGAGGTTCAGCTTGCCCCAAGCTAACTTCCTTACGTGCCAAGCTATCTTTATCAAGAATGACTAATTTATCTTGTGAAGTGGGTTCATAGGGGTTGCTTTTCAAGCGGTCCCCTGTATTTGTCAGGTAAAATTTATTCCCTATTAATTTCATATCCAGAAAACCTTCTGAGTTTGCTACAGCAGCACTTGCATTGGCGATTAATCTTTCATCTACCTTCTTTAAATTATTTTTATCAAAAGTCACAAGATTATTGTGTGTGTATTTATCTCCTTCATTCATCACATTATTCAAAACATAAAGATATTTCTCATCCGTTGCTGCAGCATGCATCACATTACCAGCTGTATCTGGGAATTTAAATTGCTTTTTTAGTGTTTTGGACTTATCATATTTGTGAACCGAACCTCCTCCAGGTTGACTGGTCATGGGATAGTAAAACTTGCCATCAAATCCTGCACCTGTGATAGGCCCTTCGGGATATTCTGCTTTCGATAAGCTGCCTTTTTCAATATCTAAGCTAACGACTGTTTGTGGTCCTCTGGGCAAAGGGCCAGGTGTGAAATCTTCAAAAACAAAGAAATGATTATTTTTAGAAGCGGGTTGGAGACTATGGGTTGCAGTATCTTCTCCTAGCTTTGCTTTGTCTTCTGAACGTTTCTTTGCCCCCTCATCAGTCTTCTCAAAACCCACAATCTTTTTGGACGACATGATATAAAAATCAATTTTTTTACTTGTTTTAAAGCTTTGATCACCTTTAGGGGTATCTCTATAGCTTGAATTTATAATTTAAGTG